>NZ_RJPH01000002.1:0-246532 GCF_003944205.1 Streptococcus oralis subsp. dentisani | reverse complement strand
AGATATATCAGCCAATTCATCTATTGATTTAAGTGCTGATATAGGAATGATAAAATCAGGAATACAATTAAGAGGGAAAATTTCTTCAAGTAATAATGAAGAGTTGTCTCGGGAATTAAAAAGTATTGTTACTGAGGAATTAAAAGAGCGTCAGCTACTACGACTTTTAAAAAACATGTCTGAATACTTTAGTATTACTTTTTCTATAGATGAGTTAGATAAATGTAATAAAGCTACAATTATTGATTTGATTGATAAAGATAAAAGGTTATTCTTTGATTGTAATGTTTCGACATTGCTCATTACAGATATAGCCACCGCTATATCATTATTGGAAAAATCAGATTATATTTCTGAGCCTAATATCATTGTTGTTCCTGATTTAGGTATTTTGGATTATATTCACAGGATTAATAATAAAGGGCTACCCCTAAGTTATAATTTTATTACTATTCTAGATTCCTATTTCGTGAATAGAATGAATAATAGGGAGTTAAATTATGGTAGAAAAAATGAGAAAGGAATTTATTTTTCCAAGGGATTTGAACTTTATAAGTTTATGAATTCTACTCTTTATAAAGGTATAAATGAACTTTATAAGCCGATGATATTGAAATTTTATTGGGAGTTAATTGACTTACTAGATTTTGTCGGGGAATTATCTAAAGAAGAATATGAACAGTTTGAGAATAGTTTTTTTAATAATAATGACTTGCATTCTTTAAAAATCAAGTTTATACTGCGTAAAATAATAGATCAATTAACGACACAATCTTTTGATTACTCTTTTACTCTCGAGGATAGTCGAAGTCGGTATGGACATACTAAATCACTGACTGAGTTTAATAATAAGAAATCCTATATTAGCGAATTTTTGCGGCAAATAGCTTCAAAACCAACGATACTTTCAGATGAGACTGCTTTTTTAAAAACTAATCATATAGACTCTCAAACTGAGGAATTTTACTACTTTGATATAGAATTCTCAGATTATCTAAAAAAATTGGGTATTGATGATGAAAAGTTCAAAAATATCTTGTTGCAATTATCTGAACCAGGAAAGAAAGGTATATATGATGGAAGAACTTATCGTTTTGCAGAGGAATTTTATGATCCTTCTCAAGGAGTTGATGATGCACGAAATATCGTAAAAAGAGAGAATGTGGTTGGTGTCATTTTATTCTATCCACACGATTATTCGGAGAATGCTAATCCAAATCACCAGCCACTACGAAATGGTATTATTGTAACTGTGACTGATTTTGATGAAATTATACTATATCCATACTTAGGTTATATTGGTCTACATTCTCACAAACCATCTTATCTCACAGAATTTAAAAAAGAATTGAGTAATCAAAATATCCTAGTTTACGAAGTAGAAGATGNAAATTTATGGAAAGGATGTTTCGAAAAAGATAATACAGACCTCAAAGATAAAATTTTTGAGGTCTGTAAAAAAGAAATAAAAAGATGGCTTAGTGATATGAAATATAGAGCCAACAGGTAAACATCTTGGTTAAATCATTGATTTATATTGTTATGTTATTAAAGATCGTTATATCTCCTTAGCAATATTTAATCTTCCCAAGACTAATGAAAGTTATTCGAATGAATTTTTATCATGAAAATACTAGACAATTTAGTTTGTCAAACAGAAAACAAATAACAGTAGGGCGGTGAGAGACGAGAAACGCTAATATGCAAACTGGTTAGAGGAGCTGGAGAAGGCATTAGCTGAAGGAGTCTAACATGGAAATCGAAATTACTGATTTTACAGGCTGTAAGATTGCCCTCTTTTGTGGGGATAGGATTTTAACTATCTTGCGGGATGATAAGTCCAGCATTCCTTGGCCCAATATGTGGGAGTTGCCAGGTGGTGGAAAGAGTGTCAGGGAAAATCTGATATAGTATTGCATTAAAAGAATATCCTTTCAAGGTTATTCTTTTAATTTTGTCCCAAAATAGTTGATTTCGTCCCAAGAATATAGTATTATTTGTGTAAGGAGGAATGAATCATGAAAAAATCAGATGTTCTTGATTTAATAAAGTATCATTATGAGGNCAGAGAGACAGAATTTAGAAATCAATCCATAGCAATTGCTCGGAACTTCAATAAACATGGTGATACACAATTAGCACAATATATTATGGGGTTAATGTCCCAAAGTGATAGATTCATGCCACAAATAGAGAATCCTAGTGAGTATTTGACTCCTGCTAAACTAGATATTGGTCCTCTCCCATTGCCTCTTTCAATTATGAATGATTTAAAAGGAATAATAAACGCTGTCAATCATCATATTGGAATAAATAAATTTTTATTTGTGGGATCTCCAGGCACTGGGAAAACTGAAAGTGTAAAGCAGGTGGCTAGACTTATTGGCAAGGAATTACTTGTAGTAGATTTCAGTCACTTAGTAGATAGTAAGCTGGGGCAAACAGTCAAAAACTTAGCAACTCTTTTTAATGAAATCAATAATCTTCCTTTCAAACAAAATTATATCATCCTATTTGATGAAATTGATTCCATAGTACTGGATAGGGTTAATCAGAATGATTTGAGAGAAATGGGACGAGTGACTTCTGCCTTTTTAAAGGAGTTGGATAGGCTGTCACCAGAAATTGTATTAATTGCAACAACAAATCTTTTTGAAAATCTTGATAAAGCAGTTACGAGAAGATTCGATGCCATAATTGACTTTGACCGTTATACTGATGAAGATAAAGTAGAAGTAGCTACTATTATTTTAAATGAGTTATTAAAGCAATTTAAGAATGTAGCTAGAGATTTAAAATTATTTAAAAAAATTATCAATAGTGCCAATGTAATACCGAATCCTGGTGATTTGAGAAACTCAATAAGAACGTCATTGGCATTTAGTGATCCATCAGATCCGCATGATTATCAAAAACGCCTGCTAAGAAGTTTGCATAATGGTAGAAATTTATCTATTTCTAAATTATCGAAGCTAGGTTTTACTGTTAGAGAAATTGAGATTTTGACAGGTGTTTCTAAGAGTAGTGTATCACGAGAATTAAGCGAGGGTTGACATGAATACATTATTGACATTACGTGGAAAAAGTTTTACACAAAAATCAAGAAATAATGGTATGGGACCAATAACTATACCCAAAAAAGCAATAATTACATTGGAACATTTGAAGTATCTTCATTTTTCATTAGAAGAAACGAAAACATATTGGGAGAAAAATAACATTATCGATGGTATTTTGATCAGTATTTACTATAATCGAATTGTTGCCAAAAGTAACCGTATTAATGGCTATTTCAATGTAGGAGGAGGGAATCCATTCCCTAATGATACCATTGTGGGAGCAAAATTCAATGAGGAGAAGACAAAACATATTGTTACTCATTATATTTCTAGAGATACTCTTAATAAAACAATAACCGTTTTAAGTAAGATAATTGAAGTTTTTGAGGAACATTTTGATAGAGCGATAACATGTGAGATGTTCTCTGATTCATCAACGTTTGCTTCTATAAATTTTTCGGAGTATGGTATTTCAAAAAGCAAATTTCAACAGTATTTGAGAGATTCTTGCTTTATTGAGAATTTTGGGGTTGAGCACACTACTGTTTCTGATATTCAAAATTCTATCGTGACATTTTATGATGTCCATACAGACATTTTTAGATTACTGAATAAATTAAATATTGATATTTCAGAAGCTAATATTATGAATCAGACCACGGTCTTGCTTGATGAAAAAAATATTGAATTGCTACTATCAAAAGCTCCCTATCTTGTCTCCATGATTGTGGAAGATTTTTCTAAGTTATCTGTAGATGATTTTTCTTTAGATAATAATGATTTAAAAATAAATCTTCCATCTCCAATGAACGAACCAGTTGTTGGCGTTATTGATACCTTATTTGACAAAAGAGTTTACTTTAATGAGTGGGTAGAATATCATGATTTTGTCTCACCTGATATTAGAAAAGATAGCCAAGATTACAAGCATGGGACAGCTGTGACTTCTTTAATCGTTGATGGAGCCAATTTGAACCCTAATCTGGATGATGGTTGTGGGAATTTTAGAGTAAGGCATTTTGGTGTGTCACTACAAAGTGGATTTAATTCATTTACAATCATAAAACAGATAAAAGAGATTGTTTCTCAGAATTCTGATATTAAGGTTTGGAATCTTTCTTTAGGGTCCAATGATGAAATAAGAGAAAATTTTATCTCTGCAGAGGGAGCTTTATTAGACGAAATTCAATTTGAGAATGATGTAATTTTTATTATAGCTGGGACAAATGCTTCAGTAATAAATGGGAAACGTAAAAGAATAGGTGCTCCTGCTGATTCACTTAATTCTATAATAGTAAATTCTGTTGATTTTAATAATCAATCAGTGTCATATTCACGAGAGGGTATTGTTTTATCATTCTTTGTTAAACCAGATGTGTCATATTATGGAGGGGGAAATGGTGGCTTTATAAATGTTTGTGAACCTCTAGGATTAGGTCGTGTAGCTGGAACAAGTTTTGCGGCACCTTTTATTGCAAGGAAAATGGCCTATCTCATTCATATTATGGGACTTAGCCGAGAAGAAGCAAAGGCTTTGCTAATTGATGCAGCAATACCCTGGAATGATAAGAAAACATTCACTGATTTATCTTTGATAGGAAATGGTATTGTTCCAATAAAAATGGATGATATTTTATCTACACCTGATGATGAAATTAAATTTATTGTGTCAGATATCTCTAGGGCTTATGATACCTATAATTATGATTTTCCAGTACCTATTTCTAGTGAGAGTTATCCATATGTAGCTAAGGCAACAATGTGTTATTTCCCTAACTGCTCAAGAAATCAAGGGGTTGATTATACAAATACTGAGATGCAGATTACTTTTGGTAGGTTAAAGTCAGACGGTATCGAATCGATAAATAAAGACAACCAGCATGCCGAAGATACCCCAGGATATGTGAGAGAAAACGCAGCTAGAAATATATTTAGGAAATGGGATAATGTCAAGCATATTGGAGAGTCGTTTACTTCTAGAAAGAGAGCTAAAGCAATTTTAAATCCATCTAATCCTCAGTGGGGGATGAGCATTAAAACAATCGAACGTTTGAAAAGTGGTGATGGACAAGGAGTACGTTTTGGTGTAGTAGTTACATTAAAAGAATTAAATGGGGTTAATCGTATTGAAGATTTTATTCAGCAAGCTGAATTAAGAGGTTGGCTAGTTAATAGATTACAAGTTGAAGCTCAAGTAGATCTCTTTAATAGTTTAAATGAAGAAATTGAATTTGAATAGTGGATATTTTAACCTTATTTTAGATATTAGGAATACAAGAGGGCAAAGATATGAATATCACCTATATCGTCGGAAATGGTTTGGATTTACAATATGGTTTAAAAACAAAATACAAGGATTTCTATGATTTTCAACATAAAGTTTATATGGAAAGGAAAAAGAAAGAAGGATATTCAAATTTCATTTATGAGTCTCTATTTTCTGATAAAGTAAATGATTATGAAAATTGGTCAGATTTTGAATTGTCAATTGGTAAATTGACAAAAGATAACGACCTCATCTTCTCAAGTATAGAAATGAAGGAGAAGTTTATAGATGATTTTAGTGAAGTAGTTGATGATTTAAGAGAACATCTACGCATACAACAAGAAAAAAATCTTGAGAAAGGTAATGCAATTGACTTTATAAGCACTCTAGATGATATGATAACCTCTCTCCCTGTAATTAATCAACCTGCTATCAATAAAAAATATAATGAAAATCTATATCAACACGATATTGTGAATATATTAACTCTTAATTACACAAATGTTATCGATAAATTATATAATGAGTCAGCAAAATCATTCAGGAGTCAATTACGAGCTAATCTTTATAATTTTTATATTGAGCCACCAATTCATGCACATGGGACGGTGGATGTTTGCATGGTTTTAGGGGTTAGTGATGAAACACAAATTTCAAATAGTTTAGAAGAAGAACAAAAGGAATCTCTAATAAAAAGTTTAGTTTTGAAAAACTATAGAGAAAATATGGATGTTAAAAATAGTGATATTATAAAAAACTCTGATATTATTATTCTCTATGGGGTTTCTTTGGGAGAGACTGATAGGTATATCTGGAGTCAAATCGCTGAACGATCAATCAGTAGTTCTGTTCCTGTCATAATTTATCATTATGTACCAAATTTTGATCCAGGAAACCCCACTAGGGTGAAACGTTTATACAGAAAGGTAGAAGATAAATTCATACAGAATAGTGGTATTGATTTAGAGTTAGAGAAGAAATTAAGAGATAATCTTATTGTTGTTATTGGAAAGACTATTTTTAACCTGATGGAAAGGTAAGCACAGTACAAAATGGAAACATGGCAAGAGTTAAAAGTTACAGTGAAGCGTGAGGGGGAGGAATTGGTTTCCAACCTCTTGATTGAGTTGGGCGCCCAAGGTGTTGCGATTGAAGACAGCATGGACTATGTGGGGAATGTGGATCGCTTTGGTGAGATTTTCCCTGAGGTTGAGCAGCAAGAAGAAATCGTGGTAACAGCATACTACCCTGAAACGGTTGATGTGGCAGAGGTCGAGGCGAACTTGCAGGCTCGTCTGGCAGAATTAACCAATTTTATGGATTTGGGAGATGTCAAGATGGGCACGACTGCCTTGGCTGAGGAAGACTGGGCAGACAACTGGAAGAAATACTACGAACCAGCTCGTATCACTCATGATTTGACCATCGTGCCGTCTTGGACGGACTATGAGGCGACTGATGGAGAAAAGATTATCAAGCTGGACCCTGGCATGGCCTTTGGGACTGGGACGCATCCAACCACTAAGATGAGCCTTTTTGCCTTGGAGCAGGTTCTTCGTGGTGGCGAAACGGTGCTTGATGTGGGAACTGGTTCAGGTGTCCTCTCCATTGCCAGCTCGCTTCTGGGTGCCAAGGAAATTTTCGCCTATGACCTGGATGATGTGGCGGTTCGTGTCGCTCAGGAAAATATTGAGCTCAACCCTGGTATGGAAAATATCCATGTAGCGGCAGGAGATTTGCTTAAGGGGGTTGAGATTGAGGCAGATGTCATCGTGGCTAATATCTTAGCGGATATTCTCATTCATTTGACGGACGATGCTTATCGCTTGGTCAAAGATGAAGGTTATCTGATCATGAGTGGCATTATCAAGGACAAGTGGGACATGGTGCGCGAGTCGGCTGAGTCAGCTGGATTTTTCCTTGAAACCCACATGATTCAAGGGGAATGGAATGCCTGTGTCTTTAAGAAAACCAAGGATATTTCAGGTGTGATTGGAGGCTAGCATGCAACAGTATTTTGTCAAGGGCAGTGCAATCTCTCCCGTCATTATCGAAGATAAGGAAACCAGCAAGCATATGTTTCAGGTTATGCGCTTGAAAGAAGATGATGAGGTGACCTTGGTCTTTGATGATGGTATCAAGCGCTTGGCGCGCGTGCTGGATGTGGGAAATCGTCAGTTTGAGTTGGTTCAAGAATTAGCTGACAATGTGGAACTGCCCGTTCAAGTAACCATCGCATCAGGATTTCCCAAGGGAGACAAGCTGGAGTTTATTACTCAGAAAGTAACCGAACTAGGAGCTAGTCAAATCTGGGCCTTCCCTGCCGACTGGTCAGTTGCCAAATGGGATGGCAAGAAACTAGGCAAAAAGATTGAAAAACTGGAAAAAATCGCCCTTGGAGCAGCAGAGCAAAGCAAGCGAAATCTGGTCCCAAGTATCCAGCTTTTCGAGAAAAAAGCAGATTTTCTAGCCCAGCTGGACCAGTTTGACTCTATTGTAGTGGCCTATGAAGAATCAGCAAAAGAAGGAGAAACCGCTGCGCTCTTACAAGTAGTCACTGGTCTTGAAAAAGGAGCCAAACTGCTCTTTATCTTTGGCCCAGAAGGTGGTCTCTCACCTGCAGAAATTGAGAGTTTTGAAGCTAAAGGAGCCGTCTTGGCAGGACTTGGCCCTCGTATTTTGCGAGCGGAAACAGCGCCGCTTTACGCCTTATCAGCCCTTAGTGTTTTATTAGAATTAGAGAAATAAGAGGAAGAAAATGGAACAAAAACACCGTTCAGAATTTCCAGAGAAGGAACTTTGGGACTTAACAGCCCTATACCAAGACCGTGAGGATTTCTTGCGTGCAATTGAGAAAACGCGTGAAGATATCAACCAATTTAGCCGTGACTACAAGGGCAATCTTCACACTTTTGAAGATTTCGAGAAGGCCTTTGTGGAATTGGAGCAAATCTACATCCAGATGAGCCATATTGGCAATTATGCCTTTATGCCTCAGACGACAGACTATAGCAATGAAGAATTTGCCAACATTGCCCAAGCTGGGATGGAATTTGAAACAGATGCCAGCGTAGCCTTGACCTTCTTTGACGATGCCTTGGTTGCAGCAGGCGAGGAAGTCTTGGACCGTTTGGGTGAATTGCCTCACTTAACGGCAGCTATTCGTCAGGCCAAAATCAAAAAAGCTCACTACCTAGGGGCTGATGTGGAGAAGGCCTTGACCAATCTGGGTGAAGTTTTCTACAGTCCACAGGACATTTACACTAAGATGCGAGCTGGGGATTTTGAAATGGCTGATTTTGAAGCTCATGGGAAGACCTACAAAAACAGCTTTGTGACCTATGAAAACTTTTATCAAAACCACGAGGATGCTGAGGTTCGTGAGAAATCATTCCGTTCTTTCTCAGAGGGACTTCGTAAGCACCAAAATACAGCTGCAGCAGCCTACTTAGCTCAGGTTAAGTCTGAGAAATTGTTGGCAGATATGAAGGGCTACGACTCAGTCTTTGATTATCTTCTGGCTGAGCAAGAAGTGGACCGTGCCATGTTTGACC
Organism: Streptococcus oralis subsp. dentisani; assembly: GCF_003944205.1. Taxonomy (GTDB): domain Bacteria; phylum Bacillota; class Bacilli; order Lactobacillales; family Streptococcaceae; genus Streptococcus; species Streptococcus oralis_BH. The sequence continues at coordinate 237,653 of NZ_RJPH01000002.1, read as the reverse complement.
GTCAGATTGACCTCATCATGAAGGACTTTGCGCCAGTTGCTCAGAGATACCTCAAGCATGTTGCCAAGGTGAATGGTCTTGAAAAGATGACCTTTGCAGACTGGAAATTGGACTTGGACAGCGCCCTCAATCCTGAAGTGACTATTGACGACGCCTATGATTTGGTCATGAAGTCAGTAGAACCTCTGGGACAAGAATATACTCAAGAAATTGCCCGCTACCAAGAAGAGCGCTGGGTAGACTTCGCTGCTAACAGTGGTAAGGATTCTGGTGGTTATGCTACGGATCCATATCGCGTGCACCCTTATGTCCTCATGAGCTGGACTGGTCGTTTGAGCGATGTCTATACCTTGATTCATGAAATCGGGCATTCTGGTCAATTTATCTTTTCAGATAATCACCAAAGTTACTTCAATGCCCACATGTCGACCTACTACGTCGAAGCGCCATCAACATTCAATGAATTGCTTCTCAGTGACTACTTGGAGCACCAATCTGACGATCCACGTCAAAAACGTTTCGCCCTTGCCCACCGCTTGACAGACACCTACTTCCATAATTTCATCACCCACCTCTTGGAAGCAGCCTTCCAGCGCAAGGTTTATACATTGATTGAAGAAGGGGAGACCTTTGGAGCAAGCAAGCTCAACAGCATTATGAAGGAAGTTTTGACAGATTTCTGGGGAGATGCTATTGAAATTGACGACGATGCGGCCTTGACTTGGATGCGACAAGCTCACTATTACATGGGCTTGTATAGTTACACTTACTCTGCTGGTCTTGTCATCTCGACAGCTGGCTATCTCCATCTGAAACATTCAGAAACTGGAGCTAGAGACTGGCTCAATCTCCTTAAATCAGGTGGTAGCAAGACACCGCTTGAGTCAGCCATGATTATCGGTGCTGATATTTCAACAGACAAACCACTCCGTGATACCATTCAGTTCTTGTCAGACACAGTTGACCAGATTATCGCCTACAGTGCCCAGTTGGGAGAGTAAAGAAACAGGATGTCAGAATTAAACCTACTATAGAGTACGTACTGAATTCGAAGTTTAATGAACAGAAAGTCATCTACGGATGACTTTTTGATAAGCTAATAGAAATCCAGAGGTACTAGGGATGTATCAAGTATTACAAAGAAAAGTGACAGAAGAAAAACCAAGCTATAGCCGAGAAGAAATTCAGTGGTTGCTTGAGCACTTGGGAGATCCCTCTCCAGAAATTCGAGACGAACTTGTTTTTACGAGTTTGGCTAGAGGGATTCAAGAAGAACTGTTTACTGTTGAGCAGTTTCAGTTTATCGCAGAAGAGGTCTCATCTGATGAAGGTCTATACAAAGAGATTGATAGTAGAGGAGTTTCGGCTCTTAAACGTTCTTTTAGGGCACTTATTTATGCCAATCTACTGTCTTGCGATGGTGCTAAGGAATCACTTTATTACCAGCAGTTGCCTTCTCCTATCAGGTCTACCATGCTAAATCAAGGATTGTACTATCTTACAAAGGAAAAAGAGACGACGGGCTACTCTCCTCAGTTTGGTTGGATCCACGCATTTGCGCATGGGGCTGATCTCTTGACGGAAGTTATATGTCATCCTAGCTTTCCAAAGTCAAATATAGCCGAAGCATTTGAAATCATTGGGAAAATCTTTAAACGTGTTGAGATTCGTTTTACAAATGATGAAGATTGGCGGTTAGCCAGAGCGTTTTATGAACCAATATTACGAGGGAAAATCGAACCGTCTCTCCTCACTGCTTGGCTGCAAACAGTCGAATTTCCCCTGAAAGAAGCAAATGATTTCCATAAATTTTCCAACTTCAGATCCTGTCTGTTGGAAGTCTATGTCAAACTTGATCAGAAAAACTTTTTACAAGATGCCTTGAAAGAAGCCATTCAATCTTTTCAATACTAGAGATTAGCTGGTCATTTTATGATTTTCAAAAAACTTTCCAGTCAATTTTCTTGAAACCCTTTCCTTCTTCTGATAGACTAATACATAGTTTGAAAAAAGGAGACTTATCATGAAAAAATTTGTTGCTGAATTAATCGGTACATTTATGCTTGTGTTCATCGGAACAGGAGCTGTTGTTTTTGGAAATGGTCTTGAAGGTCTTGGACACCTTGGAATTGCTTTTGCCTTTGGTTTGGCAATCGTGGTAGCAGCTTTCTCAATCGGAACTGTTTCAGGTGCTCACTTGAACCCAGCTGTTTCAATTGCTATGTTTGTAAACAAACGTTTGTCATCAAAAGACCTTGTAAACTACATCCTTGGACAAGTAGTTGGGGCTTTCCTTGCGTCAGCTGCGGTATTCTTCCTCTTGTCTAACTCAGGAATGTCAACTGCAAGTCTTGGTGAAAATGCCTTGGCAAACGGTGTCACTGTCTTTGGTGGTTTCTTGTTTGAAGTCATCGCAACTTTCTTGTTTGTCTTGGTTATCATGACGGTGACATCAGCAAGCAAAGGCAATGGTGCGATTGCTGGTTTGGTAATCGGTTTGTCCTTGATGGCAATGATCCTTGTTGGATTGAACATCACTGGACTTTCAGTAAACCCAGCTCGTAGCTTGGCTCCTGCAGTCTTGGTAGGTGGCGCAGCCCTTCAACAAGTATGGATTTTTATCCTTGCCCCAATCGTTGGTGGTGTTATTGCAGCCCTTGTTGCGAAAAACTGCCTTGGAACAGAAGAATAAAAAATAAAAAGAGTCCTGTCCTCAGTCTGAGGAACAGGGCTTTTTCGTATCTGTTTATACTCAATGAAAATCAAAGAGCAAACTAGGAAACTAGCCGCAGGTTGCTCAAAGTACTGCTTTGAGGTTGTAGATGAAACTGACGAAGTCAGTAACATATATACGGCAAGGCGACATTGACGCGGTTTGAAGAGATTTTCGAAGAGTATTAGCGGTTGTCAATTTTCTCTGGATGAAGGTCGTGTTGAAAGAGGCGTTGTTCTGCCAATCCTTCATACTTAGTTTCAGGTCTACCGTAGTTGTAGTAGGGGTCGATTGAGATGCCACCGCGCGGAGTGAATTTTCCCCATACCTCCAAATAGCGAGGGTCTAGTAGATTGACCAAGTCTTTCCCGATGGTGTTGATACAGTTTTCGTGAAAATCCCCATGATTTCGGTAACTAAATAGGTAGAGTTTGAGGGATTTTGATTCGACGCAGAGCTTGTCAGGAATGTAAGAAATATAAATCGTCGCAAAGTCTGGCTGAGCAGTTATTGGGCAAAGTGAGGTAAATTCAGGACAGTTGAATTTGATGAAATAGTCATTTTCCACATGACGATTGTCAAAGGATTCGAGGACTTCTGGTTGATAGTCAAAAATGTAGTTGGTTTCTTTGTTGCCTAGTAGGCTTAGGTTTTTCATTTCTTCTTGTTGTGACATGATTTTTTCTTTCTAATTTAAACACCACGTTGGTTGTCGTAGAGGAGGGTGTGAAGTTGAGGAAGGACGCGGACATTGCCCCAGCTATCGTCAGTAGCGACGCGTTCCCAGAGTTCTTTGAGTCGGTCCAGTTGGTCTTGGACAATATTACCTGTAGCCTTGGGCTCAGGATTTCCTGCTGATAAGAATAGGACATCTGGTTGGTAACGTTCTTGAATCCCTTCAGCAAAGGCCAAATCTGCATCGTCAAAGACAGGGATTTTAAAGGTGACCTTGTCTGGATCCAGTTGGGAAACGATGAAATCCAAAGTCTCGAAGTTGACTTCCATCTTGGAGGAAGGAGGTTTGGGACTGAGAGTGACTTGGTCGATGTCTTTTAACCAATTTTGCCAGCGGGAGCCTTGGGTCTCAACTGCCAGAGTGACACCACGTTCTTTGAGCTTGGTGACGAGTTCGGCCATGTTGGCTGCTAGGATAGCAGGATTTCCGCCAGACAGGGTGACGTAGTCGTAGCTTCCTAACTTATCTAAGGCAGCAATGACTTCGTCAGCTGTCATGCGAGTTGGTTTTTCAGAACCATCCCAAGTAAAGGCAGAGTCGCACCAGTCACAGTGGTAGTCGCAACCAGCAGTGCGGACAAACATGGTTTTCTGCCCGATAGCACGGCCTTCACCTTGAAATGTTGGGCCAAAGATTTCCAGAACTGGTAGTTTGAGGACACGTTCCTTAGTCATCTAACCACTCCCGTCTAAACTCCGCAAAGGCAGTCGGAGTTTCATAGAGGCGAACGTATTCCAAACGGAGACCGCGTTCATCTGGCAACTCTTGATTCATGGTTTGAAAAATCCAGTAAACCATATTTTCAGCAGTCGTGTTCATATAAGGTAGAGTTTCATTGAGATAGCGATGATCCAAGTGGGGCTCTAAGTAGTCCTTATAGATAGCTTTGATGTCTCCAAAATCGTAGGTCATACCACGCTCATCTAAAAATCCACTGACAGCAATCTGCAGATGATAAGTGTGGCCGTGCAGGGATTTGCATTTTCCCTCATAGTGAAAGAGGTGGTGGGCAGCGTCGAAAGTAAACTCTTTTGATACCAAGGTTCTGTGGGGATTGTAGACAAGAGATTCCCCAGTTTCCTGTTTGATTTCTTTGGGAGCAAAAAACATTAGCCCTCTCCTTTCTGTGAGAGATAAACATCTAGTCCATGCTGGCGCAGGTGGCAGGCTGGGCAATCTCCACAACCACTTCCGATAATCCCATTGTAGCAGGTTAAGGTCTTTTCACGAACATAGTCAAAGGCACCGAGTTGGTCGGCTAATTCCCAAGTTTCAGCCTTGTCCAGCCACATGAGAGGTGTTTGGATAACAAAGTCGTAATCCATGGCAAGGTTGAGAGTAACATTAAGGGATTTGACAAAGACATCTCGACAATCAGGGTAGCCTGAGAAGTCTGTCTCGCAGACACCTGTGACGATGTCTTTAATGCCTCGTTGCTTAGCAAGAACTGCCGCAAAGGACAGAAAGAGGTGGTTGCGACCGTCAACAAAGGTATTGGGAATCTCTCCCTCTTTTTGCTCGATTTCCAGATCAGAAGTCAAGGCATTTTCAGTGATTTGTCCCAGTAGAGACATATCCAAGATGTGATGACGAATGCCTTGCTCCTTAGCGATTTCTCTAGCAACTTGAATTTCGAGATGATGGCGTTGGCCGTAGGCAAAGGTGACAGCTTCGACCGTTTCATAGTGTTCTTTAGCCCAAAAGAGGCAGGTTGTGGAATCTTGGCCACCACTAAAGACGACCAAGGCTGATTGACGTTTCATAGTACTCCTTCCAAAGTGGGAAATGTTCAGAGCACGCAAAAAGCTCCCTTGAGGGGAGCTAAAAAATACCAAGTAGAGGTTTTTTTTAGCGATGGCATGTCCCAAACATCGTAATATTCTACCTACAGTCTAGCATATTTTTTAAAAAATGGCAAAGGGCAAGAAAAAAGAGACCAAATAAAGCACTTGGTCTCTAGTGTGATTAGCTCAATTCAGCAACGATGGCCTTGATTTGTTCTGCTGTGTGTACTCCAGCAACTTGTTTCACCACTTGGCCGTCTTTTTTGAAGAGAAGAGTTGGGATAGACATGATTCCAAAGGCACGAGCTGTGTTTGGATTTTCATCAACGTCCATTTTAACGATTTTCAAGACATCTTCTGAAAGTTCTTCAGACAATTTATCCAAGATTGGACCTTGCATACGACATGGACCACACCAAGTTGCCCAGAAGTCTACCAAGACCAAACCGTCTTTTGTTTCTTGTTCAAATGTTGCATCTGTAATTGCTTTTGCCATTGTATTTCTCCTTTTTTAGTTATATTGGCTTAAATCTTGTTTCATGAGATAGAAGAAGACATCTCCATAAGTCCCATGGTAGTCCAAATCATGACCATTGTAAGTTAATTTTTGGACAGTGTAGTAATCCGCGACGACGATAAGGCAGGCTTGTTGAGAACGTTCAAATTCTTCATAAGATTCGAAAGTTATAGTTCTCTCTTGCTTGCTAGCATCTAGATAGGTAATTTCGATCATATAAAACTCCTTTGTTCGATCTTGACTTTATTGTACTCCTTGAAACGAGGAATGTCAAGAAAAATGATTGCGCACGCAACTTTTTTGAAAATCTGATTAAGAAATGAAGTCAAGATTCATTTCCAGTCTTTCTTCGATGGCCTTTTGTAGATAAGCCAGAGTTGTTTGTCCTTCGTCAGTCAGGCAGATAAAACTAGCCCGTCTATCCTGATCGCAACATCTGCGACTAAGCAAGCCACAGTTTTTCTCTTCTAGTCGGGTCACCATTCGAGAAACAGCGCTCGGACTGAGATGGAGTTTATCTGGCAGGTCAATCTGCCGTAAGGACTTTTCATTAGCTAGATTCAGATAGTAGAGCAGGTAAAACTCTTTCAAGTTCAGCCTTTGTTCACTCTGCTGGGCAATAGTTTCTTCCAACAAGGCTTCCATTTCTTTTTGACGGCGATTGTAGTCAAACCATTTTTCCAAGTAGGTCATTGCTTTCTCCTTTCTTTTTACAGTTAAAATCACAAAGTCATTACTGACTGTCTTTGTAACATAAGATGATTGCGCATGCAATGATTATACTACTTTTAGCTAATCCTTGCAAGAAAGAAAAATTTCGATATTTCCTTGAAATTTTCTGAAAAAAGAGTAAACTGGTATGCAAGAATTCTATTTCAAGGAGTTTGAGATGAAGTTATATGTTCAATTAATGATTCTCTTTGTGATTTCTCTAATCGGTGAGGGAATCTCCAGTTTCTTTCATCTGCCTATCCCAGGCAGTATTATCGGTTTGATTATTCTTTTTCTAGCCCTGCAATTCAAGTGGCTAAGGACCAGGCATGTCAATATGGTCGGGAATTTCTTGCTGGCCAATATGACCATTCTCTTTTTGCCGCCAGCAGTGGGTATCATGGAAAAGTTTGATGTGATTGCCCCTTATCTTTTGCCCATCGTCTTGATTGTCTTTTTTGCAGCTGTTATCAATATTATCCTCATCGCTCTAGTGGTTCAGTTTATCAAGAGACGATTTGAGGGAGATTATGAGAAGGGAGAAACGAAATGAGTGAATTTGTATCCAATCCTCTGTTTGGGATTGCATTATCTATCCTAGCTTATCTAGTGGGGATGTTGATTTACAGACGTTTTCCCCATCCATTGACGACGCCTTTGCTTTTGTCAGCTATTTTCATTATCATCTTTCTAAAGGTGACGGGTATTTCTTATCAAGATTACTACCAAGGTGGGGTTTATCTGAATAACTTGATAGTCCCATCAACAGTGGCTCTAGGGATTCCGCTTTATAAAAGTTTTCACCTGATGAAGCACCATGCTCGGAGTATTCTCTTTGGTAGTCTGCTAGCAGTAGTTGTCAATACTAGCTTCACTGCCATAGTGGCGAAAATCTTTGGCATGGACTTTTTCCTAGCCATTTCTCTCTTTCCCAAGTCAGTGACAACCGCTATGGCAGTCGGGATTACAGAAAAATTGCAAGGTTTAACGACTGTGACCTTGGTCGTCGTAGTTGCAACTGGGATCTTGACTAGTGTTATCGGACCAACACTTTTGAGGTGGTTGAAGATTGATGATCCAGTAGCTGTAGGCCTTTCCCTTGGAGGAACGGGACACGCTGTCGGAACGGGAACAGCCTTTCGATACGGCTCGGTAGCGGGGGCCATGGGTGGTTTAGCTATCGGTGTCACCGGAATTCTCTATGTCTTTGTTAGCCCCATTATAGCCAGTTTGATATTGAGTTAAAGCAAAACCCAGCTCTTGTAAGCTGGGCGTTTTTTATTGCAAGTTAACCTTATTTTTCAAGATATAGTAGGTTCCGAGATAGTAGATAATTGCTAGAATGAAATCTTTGAGGATATCAACGCTGATTAGGAGGTTAAAATCATAATCCATTCGGAAGAAGATAGAAATATAGCCAATCACGATGTTAAGCACGATATAGGCTAAAATTCCCATAGCGGTACGATACTCGTTAAATAGTTGACCAATTGAGATGCAAAGGTAAATAGATAAAATCCAAGTAATTGAACCCACCAGAAGAGAGAGGGCATAGAGCCAACCGTAGCCGAGATAAGGAGAGATAAATCGATAGAGGAGTGGCAAATCTTTCACTACAGGGGTGAGTGAGAAGATAATAATGATACTCAAGATAAATACAATATAGCTTATGATTGACCAAATGAGAGCACCCAGTAATTTGGCGGTGATGATCTGGTGTTCAGAGACGGGCAGAGTCAATGTAAGATAGCCCTGACGATCGTAGACACTTCCCTTGAAGCGTCGAACGATTAGAAAGATAGTCGCGATCCAGAGAGTAACGCTGAGCCCACCAAAAACTAAGATCAGAAAGCCTAACAGATAGTAGGGATCATTACCATAGCTAGTGTAGGTCTGACTAATACCAGAAATGGATGCACCAATCAAAACCGAAATTGCAAGCACAGCACCGTAGAGAGCTAGATACCATTTGTTAACATTTTTAAATTCATAACGAACTAAATTCCAAAACATAATAATCTCCTTTGTCTAAGCCTTGAACTCCTGGCGGAAGAGCTGGTCAATCGACTCACCTGACTCGTAACGAATATCATCTACATTTCCTTGACGGACGACTTTTCCGTTATTTAGGAAGATGATTTCGTCCAAGATCGGCTCAATATCTGAAATCAAGTGGGTAGAAATCAAGACAGTTGAAGTTGGTGAGTAGTTGTTGATGATGGTATTTAAGATATAGTCACGGGCAGCCGGATCCACACCACCAATCGGTTCGTCGAGCACGTAGAGACGAGCTTCACGGCTCATAACGAGGATGAGCTGAACCTTTTCCTTGTTCCCTTTTGACAATTTCTTGAGACGACTGTTTTCATCAATGCCAAGATCTGCTAAAAGGTGCTGAGCCCGCTCAAGATTGAAATCTTGGTAGAAAGTTTTAAAGTAGGTCAGTGCTTCTTTGATTTTCATCTGTTCATTCAGATAAGTCGTGTCTGGTAGATAAGAGACAATGGCTTTGGTAGCAGGACTTGGGTCCATGTTGTTAATGAGGACACGACCTTGGTCTGGTTGGAGAAGTCCGTTGATCAGCTTGATCAAGGTTGTTTTTCCAGATCCGTTTGGACCGAGAAGCCCGACGATTTTTCCAGCGGGAATCTCAAGGGAAACATTGTTAAGGGCTGCTGTAGCCCCATAGGATTTGGATACATTTTCAAATGCTAGTAATGTCATAATTTTACACTCCTTTGATGTATTCGCTAAGCACACTTGGCAGTTCTTCTTTTTGATAGCCGAATTGAAGCATGCCCGTTACAAAGTTTTTCAGTTGCTCCTCAGAAAGCTGTTTGCGGGACTGAACGATGAGATCTAAGTCCTCAGTGACAAAACGACCAGTAGTCCGCTTGCTATAAACGAAGCCCTCGCGCTCAAGATCAGACAAGGCGCGCTGAATTGTGTTGGGATTGACACCAGCCTCGCTCGCTAGCTCCCTTACGGTTGGGAGCTGTTGGTTGGGTTCCAGTTCATGGGAAACAATCTGTAATTTGATTTTTTCCATAATCTGCAAATAAATGGGTTTTGTATTATCAAATGACCAGGACATCATAGTCTCCTTTCTTTTTCTTTATTGTTCTAATTAAATAATACAATAAAACAAAAAACTTGTCAAGTAAAAATAAGAATTGTTTTGGGAATTGCTCAAAAAATGGTATAATGAAAAGAAAACGACAAGGAGGGAAATGCATGCGTTGTCCAAAATGTGGGGCTACCAAGTCTAGTGTTGTTGATAGTCGACAAGCCGAAGAAGGAAATACCATCCGCCGAAGACGTGAGTGCGACGAGTGTCAGCATCGTTTTACAACCTATGAACGAGTAGAAGAACGAACGCTGGTTGTCGTCAAGAAAGACGGTACACGAGAACAATTTTCGAGAGATAAAATCTTTAATGGGATTATCCGTTCAGCCCAGAAGCGTCCTGTGTCAAGTGATGAAATCAACATGGTGGTCAATCGTATTGAGCAAAAACTCCGTAGTCGCAGTGAGAATGAGATCCAAAGTGAATATATTGGAGCTTTAGTCATGGAAGAATTGGCAGAGCTTGATGAGATTACCTATGTTCGTTTTGCCAGCGTTTACCGTAGTTTTAAGGATGTGAGTGAGTTGGAGAGTCTGCTCCAGCAGATCACCCAGTCCTCTAAAAAGAAAAAGGAAAAATAGATGAAGCCAAATGACCGTTTTTCTTTTCTAAAGAATAATCGGGTGTCGCAAGATACCTCATCTCTGGTGCAGTGTTACCTCCCGATTATCGGTCAGGAGGCTCTGAGCCTCTATCTATATGCCATTACCTTTTGGGATGGCGGGCAAAAGGAACACCTTTTTGCTAACATTCTTAATCATTTAAACTTCGGGATGAATACGCTCCTCCAGTCCTTTAAAATCTTATCTGCTTTGGATTTGTTGACCCTTTACCAGAAAGGGGAAACCTATGAATTACAGCTTCATTCTCCCCTCTCCAGTCAGGAATTTCTAAGTCATTCTGTCTATAGTAGACTATTGGAAAAAAAGATTGGTGATACAGCTGTTTCCACTATGAAACAGATTCCAAGTGAGGGAGAAGCACTCTCTGTTTCTTTGAGCCAAGTCTTTCCAAACTTGACCGAAGAAGTGACTCCAACCGAGTCTAAAATCAAGGTGAAAAACGATTTTGATTTGGAGCATTTTCAGCGTCTGATGGCTCGAGATGGTCTGCGTTTTGAAGACGAGCAGGCGGATGTTTTGGAATTATTTGCCATCGCAGATGAGAAAAAATGGACCTGGTTTGAAACCTATCAATTAGCCAAGGCGACTACAGTGGCTCAGGTTATTTCAGTCAAACGCATGCGTGAAAAGATAGCACAAAAACCAGCGTCTTCTGACTTTAGCCCCAAAGAAATGACCATTATCAGGGAAGCAAAGAATAAAACTCCCCTGGAATTTTTAGCCGAAATCAAGCAAACACGTAAGGGAAACATCACCCAGAGTGAACGAGATCTCCTTCACCAGATGGCGTCTTTAGGCTTGTTGGACGAAGTCATCAATATCGTCTTACTTTTAACCTTTAACAAGGTTGATTCGGCCAATGTCAATGAAAAATACGCCATGAAGGTCGCAAATGACTATGCCTATCGCAAGATTCGGACAGCAGAGGAAGCCGTGCTTCGGATTCGAGAGCGTCAGCAAAAAGGCCAGGAAGACCAAAAATCAAAGACAAGCTCGACTAAGACAAATGTGCCCAAGTGGAGCAATCCAGAATACAAGAATCAAACCAGCGAGGAAACTCGTTTGGAACTAGAACGTAAAAAACAAGAAATGTTAGCCCGATTAGAAGAAGGAGGAGACTAGATGGAAAGTGTGGGTGACGTAATCAAACGTCAGACAAGTCGTTTTCAGTATCAGGACCTAGTCCAGCAGATCATGAAGGACCCAGATGTAGCGGCTTTTATCCAGAAAGAATCCCTCAGCCAAGAGGAGTTAAATCGTAGTATCTCCAAGTTCAACCAATATATCACAGAACGGGACAAGTTTCTTCGTGGGGATGCGGACTATATAGCGCGTGGCTACAAGCCAATCTTGGTCATGAATCACGGCTACGCGGATGTGTCTTATGAAGAAACGCCCGAACTAATCGCGGCTGAAAAAGAGGCAGCTATAAAGAATCGTCTCAAGTTGATCAATCTACCAGCAAGTCTCAAGAAAGCGAAGTTGGCTCAGATTGACCTGGATGATCTAGGTCGTTTGCCGATTTTTGAAAGACTCTATGCCTTTGTTGACCTTTACCCTAGTATCCGAAAAGGCCTCTATCTTTATGGAGATTTTGGTGTTGGTAAGAGTTTCATGATGGCGGCTCTGGCCCATGACCTATCTGAAAAACGAGGTGCTTCAACAACCATTCTCCACTATCCAAGTTTTGTCATTGATGTGAAAAATGCCATCGGTGAAGGATCTGTGAAGACCTTGGTGGATGAGATCAAGTTAGCAGAAGTTTTAGTCTTGGATGATATTGGTGCAGAGCAGTCTACCCCTTGGGTGCGTGATGAGATTCTCCAAGTCATCCTCCAGTATCGCATGCAGGAAGATTTGCCGACCTTCTTTACTTCCAACTTTAATTTCCAAGATTTGGAAAAACATTTTGCCAAAGGAAAAAATGGAAATGATGAGACTTGGGAAGCTAGACGGGTCATGGAAAGGATTCGTTATTTAGCTGAGGAAACGAGACTAGAAGGAGAAAATCGCCGATGACAGAAACCATTAAACTGATGAAAGCTCATACTTCAGTTCGTCGCTTTAAGGAGCAAGAGATTCCTCAGGCAGACTTGGATGAGATTTTAACTGCTGGACAAATGGCGTCATCTTGGAAAAATTTCCAATCCTACTCTGTGATTCTTGTGCGCAGTCAAGAGAAGAAAGATGCCTTATATGAACTGGTTCCCCAGGAAGCCATTCGCCAGTCAGCTGCCTTTTTGCTCTTTGTTGGTGACTTGAATCGAGCGGAAAAGGGAGCAAGCCTTCATACGGACACTTTCCAACCTCAAGGGGTAGAAGGTCTCCTTATCACGTCTGTGGACGCGGCTCTTGCTGGCCAAAATACCTTGCTTGCTGCTGAAAGTCTGGGATATGGTGGTGTTATCATCGGTTTGGTCCGTTATAAGTCAGAAGAAGTGGCAGCGCTTTTTAACCTGCCTGACTATACCTATCCTGTTTTTGGGATTGCCCTTGGTGTGCCAAATCAACAACATGATGTCAAACCAAGACTGCCTTTGAACCAAGTGGTATTTGAAGAAGAATACCAAGAACAGCCCGTAGCAGCGATTTTGGACTATGACCAAGAACAGGCAGACTATGCTGGTGCGCGTGCGACGACCTCTTGGAGTCAGCGTTTGGCAGAGCAGTTTGGTCAAGCCGAACCTAGTTCAACTCGGAAAAATCTAGAACAGAAAAAGTTATTGTAGAAAGTGAGAAAACATGGCCTTACCAACTATTGCCATTGTGGGACGTCCCAATGTTGGGAAATCGACCCTATTTAATCGGATCGCTGGTGAGCGAATCTCAATTGTAGAAGATGTTGAGGGTGTGACACGTGACCGTATCTATGCAACGGGTGAGTGGCTCAATCGTTCCTTTAGTATGATTGATACGGGAGGGATTGACGATGTCGATGCTCCCTTCATGGAGCAAATCAAGCACCAAGCAGAAATTGCCATGGAAGAAGCCGATGTCATCGTCTTTGTGGTGTCTGGAAAAGAAGGAATCACAGATGCAGATGAGTATGTAGCTCGCAAACTCTATAAAACCCATAAACCTGTTATCCTTGCCGTTAACAAGGTTGACAATCCTGAGATGCGAAATGACATTTATGATTTCTATGCACTAGGCTTGGGTGAACCGCTGCCAATTTCGTCTGTCCACGGTATCGGGACAGGGGATGTGCTGGATGCCATCGTGGAAAATCTACCACATGAAGTCGAAGAAGAAAATCCAGACGTGATTAAATTTAGCTTGATTGGCCGTCCTAACGTTGGAAAATCAAGTTTGATCAACGCCATTTTGGGAGAAGACCGCGTGATTGCCAGCCCAGTAGCTGGAACAACGCGTGATGCTATTGATACCCATTTTACAGATGCTGATGGACAAGAGTTTATCATGATTGATACAGCTGGTATGCGTAAGTCTGGTAAAGTCTATGAAAATACGGAGAAATACTCTGTCATGCGTGCCATGCGTGCCATTGACCGTTCTGACGTGGTCTTGATGGTCCTCAATGCCGAAGAAGGTATCCGTGAGTACGACAAGCGCATCGCAGGTTTTGCCCACGAAGCAGGTAAAGGGATGATCATCGTGGTCAATAAGTGGGATACTCTTGAAAAAGACAACCATACCATGAAGAAATGGGAAGAGGATATCCGTGAGCAGTTCCAATATCTGCCATATGCACCGATTGTCTTTGTATCCGCTTTGACCAAGCAACGTCTCCATAAACTGCCTGAGATGATCAAGCAAATCAGTGAAAGTCAAAACACCCGTATCCCATCAGCTGTCTTGAACGATGTCATTATGGATGCCATTGCCATCAATCCAACACCGACAGACAAAGGGAAACGCCTCAAGATTTTCTACGCAACCCAAGTGGCAACCAAGCCACCAACCTTTGTCATCTTTGTCAATGAAGAAGAACTCATGCACTTCTCTTACTTGCGTTTCTTGGAAAATCAAATCCGCAAGGCCTTCGTCTTTGAGGGAACACCGATTCACTTGATTGCGAGAAAACGGAAATAAACGACTCTTTGTCAACTGTAGTGGGTTGAAGTCAGCTAAGATCGAGAAAGGACGGATTTCGTCCTTTCTTTTTTGATGTTGAGAGCGATGAAAATTCTTTTATTGAAGTTTTCAAAATTCCGAAAACCAAAGGCATTTCGTTTGATAAGTTTAATGAGATTATTAGTCGCTTCCAATTTTGCGTTGGAATAAGGTAACTGAAGGGCGTTGACGATTTTCTCTTTGTCCTTGAGAGAGGTTTTAAAGACAGTCTGAAAAAGAGGATGAACCAGCTTTAGATTGTTCTCAATAAGTCCGAAGAATTTGTCAGGTTCCTTATTCTGAAAGTGAAAAAGCAAGAGCTGATAGAGCTTATAGTGGTGTTTCAAGTCTTCTGAATAGCTCAAAAGCTTGTCTAGAATTTCTTTATTCGTCAAGTGTATACGAAAAGTAGGGCGATAAAATCGCTTATCGCTGAGTTTACGACTATCTTGTTGAATGAGCTTCTAGTAACGTTTGATAGCCTTATATTCATGAGATTTTCGCTCAAACTGATTCATAATTTGGACCCGCAAACGACTCATAGCACGGCTGAGATGTTGTACAATGTGAAAACGATCTAGAACGATTTTAGCACTGGGAAAAAGCTGTTTAGCTAAGCCATAGTAAGGGCTAAACATATCCATCGTAATGATTTTCACCTGACAACGAACAGCTCGATCGTATCGAAGAAAGTGATTTCTTATGATAGCTTGTGTTCTAGCCTCAAGGACAGTGATGATATTAAGCTTGTCAAAATCTTGCGCAATAAAGCTCATCTTCATCTCCCGATTGAAACAGTCACTCCCCTGACTGTTTCAACATCCCAAGACATAATCTCTGGAAGACGAGAAAAATCATGCTTAAAACGGAAGTCATTAAGCTTACGAATGACAGTTGAAGTTGAAATAGACAGCTGATGAGCAATATCAGTTATAGACGTCTTTTCAATTAACTTTTGAGCAATCTTTTGGTTGATAATACGAGGAATTTGATGATTTTTCTTGACAATAGAAGTCTCAGCGACCATCATTTTCGAACAATGATAGCACTTGAAACGGCGCTTTTTCAGAAGAATTCTAGTAGGCATACCAGTCGTTTCAAGGTAGGGAATCTTAGACGGTTTTTGGAAGTCATATTTCTTCATTTGATTTCCGCAATCAAGACAAGATGGGGCCTCGTAATCCAGTTTAGCGATGATTTCCTTGTGTGTATCTCTATTGACGACATCTAGAATCTGGATATTGGGGTCTTTAATATCGAGTAGTTTTGTGATAAAATGTAATGGTTCCATATGATTCTTTCTAATGATGGTTTGGTCGCTTTTCATTATAGATCTTATGGGACTTTTTTCTACAACAAAATAGACTCCATCATATCTATAGGGGATTGACCCACTACAAATATTATAGAGCCAAATAAACAAGTAAGATCTGGGAAGACATTTCCAGATCTTTTTGATAGAATGAAATCAAAGAAAACGTTATTAAAAAGAGGTGTGTGATGGAGAAATTTTTTATATTATTGCTATTATCACCCTACTTTTATTTTTTTCATTGGATTGAGAAGGCGGACAAAAATAGTAAATATTTCGTGTTTTTCTATTACTTTTACTGGATTTATCTTCCCTTGTGGGCTTTGTTCAGTATCGCTTTTACAATTTTTTCATTCTTAATTTTCAATATTGTCTTGAAAAATCCTGCTGATTTAACAATTTGGGTGATATGGATTCTTTTAGTCTTTTTGTCTCTCGTGAATGACTGGAAAGTCTATGCCTGTCTAAAGAGAATGTTCAAGCTGAAACAAGAGAACAAAACGAGGACATTCATCAATAGCTAAAGTTTAGAGGAGGTTCCGATGTTCAAGATAAAGCAGTTCATTGATCGACACTACAAGACCTACATTCTTACGATTTGCTTGCTATGGCTGCTGGTCTTTTGTCTTCCATGGGATTTGCAAATAGGAGGAGTTTCGATTTATTTCTTCATCATGAAAAAACTCTTTGTCGTCTTTGGTGTATTGGCAATCTTTTTCTCAGTACTGACTAAAAGGATAAGTCTCTTCCTCTTTGGAGTGATCTTTTGTATGGCCTTCTGGATCAATCTCTTCCTGATTTTTGGTATTTTGCCAGCTCTGCTTGGCAATTAAATTTTTGTGTGAAATGTAGTCCATAAAAAGCCAAGAGGCTGACCTAGAAGTCAGCCTCTTTTCCCTGTTTAAACGCGGATTCTTTCTTGAAAATTAAGAGTAAATGTGCTAGAATTAAAAGAACATTCTAAAATATTCAGAATCTAAAGTAAGGAAAATAATGGCTAATATTTTAAAAACGATTATCGAAAATGATAAAGGAGAACTTCGTCGTCTGGAAAAGATGGCAGACAAGGTTCTCAAATATGAAGATCAGATGGCAGCCTTGACGGATGACCAGCTAAAAGCAAAAACAGATGAATTTAAGGAACGTTACAACAAGGGTGAATCGCTGGATTCATTGCTCTATGAGGCTTTTGCGGTAGTACGTGAAGCTGCCAAGCGTGTTCTTGGACTTTTCCCATATAAAGTTCAGGTCATGGGTGGGATTGTCCTCCACCATGGAGATGTGCCAGAAATGCGTACAGGTGAAGGGAAAACCTTGACAGCGACGATGCCTGTATACCTCAACGCTCTAGCAGGTGAAGGGGTTCACGTAGTAACGGTCAACGAGTATCTAACGGAACGTGATGCGACTGAGATGGGTGAATTGTACTCATGGCTTGGTTTGTCAGTAGGAATTAATTTGGCTGCTAAGTCACCAATGGAGAAGAAAGAAGCCTATCTCTGTGATATTACCTACTCAACCAACTCAGAAATTGGTTTCGACTACCTTCGTGACAACATGGTTGTTCGGGCAGAGAACATGGTACAGCGTCCGCTCAACTATGCTTTGGTCGATGAGGTTGACTCTATTTTGATCGACGAAGCTCGTACTCCTTTGATCGTTTCAGGAGCCAATGCTGTGGAAACTAGTCAGCTGTATCATATGGCGGATCACTTTGTCAAATCTTTGGACAAAGATGACTATATCATCGACATTCAGTCTAAGACTATTGGTTTGTCTGATTCAGGGATTGATAAGGCTGAAAGCTACTTCAAACTGGAAAATCTCTACGATATTGAAAATGTGGCTCTTACTCACTTTATCGATAATGCCCTTCGTGCCAACTACATCATGATTCTCGATATTGACTATGTGGTCAGCGAAGAGCAGGAAATCTTGATTGTCGATCAATTTACAGGTCGTACCATGGAAGGTCGCCGTTACTCTGATGGCTTGCATCAGGCGATTGAAGCCAAGGAAGGTGTGCCAATCCAAGACGAAACTAAGACTTCAGCTTCTATTACCTACCAAAACCTCTTCCGTATGTATAAGAAATTGGCAGGTATGACAGGTACTGGTAAAACAGAAGAAGAAGAATTCCGCGAAATTTACAACATTCGTGTCATCCCAATCCCAACCAACCGCCCAATTCAGCGTATTGACCATTCAGACCTTCTCTATGCTAGCCTTGATGCAAAATTCAAGGCCGTGGTTGAAGATGTGAAGGCACGTTATCAAAAGGGTCAGCCGGTCTTGGTAGGTACTGTTGCCGTTGAAACGAGTGATTTCCTTTCTAAGAAATTGGTCGAAGCAGGTGTTCCTCACGAAGTCTTGAATGCGAAAAACCACTACAGAGAAGCTCAAATCATCATGAATGCTGGTCAGCGTGGTGCGATTACCATCGCAACCAATATGGCCGGTCGTGGTACCGACATCAAGCTTGGTGAAGGGGTTCGTGAATTGGGTGGACTTTGCGTCATTGGTACAGAACGTCATGAGAGTCGCCGGATCGATAATCAGCTTCGTGGACGTTCAGGACGTCAAGGAGATCCAGGTGAGTCGCAGTTCTACTTATCTCTTGAAGATGATTTGATGAAACGTTTCGGTTCAGAGCGTTTGAAAGGTATTTTTGAACGACTCAACATGTCTGACGAAGCCATTGAATCCCGTATGTTAACGCGTCAAGTGGAAGCGGCTCAAAAACGTGTTGAGGGGAATAACTACGATACACGTAAACAGGTTCTTCAATACGACGACGTTATGCGTGAACAACGTGAGATTATCTATGCACAACGTTATGATGTCATTACTGCCGACCGTGACTTGGCACCTGAGATTCATGCTATGATCCGCCGTACCATTGGACGAATCGTAGATGCACATGCTCGTTCAAAAGAAGATGAAAAATT
The DNA here is from genome assembly GCF_003944205.1 of Streptococcus oralis subsp. dentisani. Lineage (GTDB taxonomy): Bacteria > Bacillota > Bacilli > Lactobacillales > Streptococcaceae > Streptococcus > Streptococcus oralis_BH. The sequence continues at coordinate 219,108 of NZ_RJPH01000002.1, read as the reverse complement.
GGAAGCAATCTTGAACTTTGCTAAGTACAACCTACTTCCAGAAGATTCAATCAGCCACTCAGATCTTGCAGGTCTGTCAGATCAAGCCATCAAAGATGAGCTGTATCAACGTGCATTGAAGGTTTATGATAGCCAAGTTGCTAAACTTCGTGATGAAGATGCAGTGAAAGAATTCCAGAAGGTCTTGATTCTACGTGTTGTAGACAACAAGTGGACAGACCATATTGATGCTCTTGATCAGTTGCGAAATGCTGTTGGTCTTCGTGGATATGCCCAAAACAACCCGGTTGTAGAATATCAAGCAGAAGGTTTCCGCATGTTTAACGACATGATCGGATCGATTGAATTCGATGTGGCCCGCTTGATGATGAAAGCACAAATCCATGAACAGGAACGTCCTCAAACGGAACACAATATCAGTACAACTGCGACTCGTAATATCGCAGCGCAGCAGACTCAGCTTCCAAAAGATGTGGACTTGAGCCAAATCGGACGAAACGACCAATGTCCATGTGGATCAGGTAAGAAATTCAAGAACTGTCATGGTAAGAGACAATAATATGAGATAAGATACAGGCGGATACCTGGTGAAAATACATTTTTACTTGGTGTCCGTTTGCTTTATAAGGAGATGAATCATGGTATTTACAGCTAAAAGTCCTAAAATTAACATTGAAGAAGTTCGCGCATTGTCTAAATTAGAGGGAATGGCTCTTGCGAGAAAAAACCGACGTGATCAGGAATTGGAAGCCATCATCCGTGGGGAAGACCAGCGTATTCTCTTGGTCATTGGACCATGTTCATCTGATAATGAAGAGGCGGTTCTCGAGTATGCCAAGCGTCTATCTGCTTTGCAAGAAGAGGTCAAAGACCGTATTTTTATGGTCATGCGTGTCTATACAGCTAAACCTCGTACCAATGGAGATGGCTATAAGGGCTTGATTCATCAACCGAATGCGACAGAAGCACCTAGCTTGATCAATGGGATCAAGGCTGTTCGTCAGCTCCACTATCGTGTGATTACCGAGACGGGAATGACAACAGCGGATGAGATGCTTTATCCTGAAAATCTTCCGCTGGTAGATGATTTGATTTCTTATATGGCTGTTGGAGCTCGTTCTGTAGAGGATCAACAGCACCGTTTTGTAGCGAGCGGAGCAGATTTCTCAACAGGATTTAAAAATCCAACATCTGGAAATCTCAATGTTATGTTTAATGGGATTTACGCAGCGCAAAACAAGCAGAGTTTCCTCTTCCTCGGTAAAGAGGTGGAAACAACGGGGAATCCATTGTCCCACGCCATTCTTCGCGGTGCCTTGAATGAATATGGGAAAAATATTCCTAACTACTACTATGACAATTTGATAGATACCATTGCCCAGTATGAAAAGATGGGCTTGGAAAATCCCTTTATCATCATCGATACCAATCATGACAATTCAGGCAAGCAGTACATGGAGCAAATCCGTATCGTTCGTCAGACCTTGATTAACCGTGACTGGAATGAGAAAATCAAGAAATATGTTCGTGGTTTTATGATTGAGTCCTATCTAGAAGATGGACGTCAAAATGAGCCAGAAGTTTTTGGTAAGTCCATTACAGATCCATGTCTAGGATGGGACAACACAGAAGCACTTGTTCGCGAAATCTACCAAACACTAGGAGAATAAGATGGCATTTATCGAAAAAGGTCAAGAAATTGATATTGAAGCAATCAAGGCTGCGACCCAGTTGTCACCTGAAGCCTTGCGAAAGAAAGAAGCCCGCGATAGAGAGCTGGCAGCCATCATCTCAGGTGAGGATGACCGAATCCTTTTGGTGATGGGGCCTTGCTCTTCTGACAATGAAGAAGCAGTGCTTGAATATGCTCGTCTCTTAGCAGACTTGCAGAAAAAAGTTGCGGATAAAATCTTTATCGTGATGCGTGTCTATACGGCTAAACCTCGTACCAATGGAGATGGCTATAAGGGCATGATTCATCAACCAAATACCAGCGAAGCGCCTAGTCTCATCAATGGTTTGCAGGCTGTTCGTCAGCTCCACTACCGTGTGATTACCGAAACGGGCTTGACGACAGCTGATGAGATGCTTTATCCGTCAAATCTCATTTTGGTTGATGATCTGGTCAGCTACCATGCTGTAGGAGCTCGTTCAGTAGAAGATCAGGAACACCGCTTTGTAGCCTCTGGGATTGATGCTCCAGTTGGGATGAAAAATCCGACATCTGGTAACCTTGGAGTCATGTTTAATGCTATCTATGCAGCTCAAAACAAGCAAACCTTCCTTTACCATGGTCAAGAAGTAGAAACTTCAGGAAATCCTTTGGCCCACGTTATCCTTCGTGGCGCTATGAACGAATATGGTAAAAATGAACCCAATTTCTACTATGAAACTCTCTTGAATGCAATCAATCGCTATGAGAACATGGGACTTGAAAATCCCTTCATTATCATCGATACCAATCATGACAATTCTGGCAAGCAGTATATGGAACAAATTCGCATTGTTCGTCAAGCCTTGCTGAATCGTGACTGGAATGAAAAGATTAAAAAGACGGTTCGAGGCTTTATGATCGAATCTTACCTAGCAGACGGTCGCCAAAATCAACCAGAGGTCTTTGGTTGCTCCATAACTGACCCTTGTCTAGGTTGGGAAAATACAGTAGCTTTGGTAGAAGAAATTTATACTACCTTAACAAAATGAGTGAAAAGGATGGAGTTGGGGGAATCTCAGCTCCTTTTATGAGTATGATAGTTGGACACGGAATTGACATCGAAGAATTGGCTTCGATAGAAAACGCAGTTACACGACGTGAAGGCTTTGCTAAGCGGGTGCTGACAACTAAGGAAATGGAGCGCTTTACCAGTCTCAAAGGGCGCAGACAGATCGAATACTTGGCAGGACGCTGGTCGGCTAAGGAGGCCTTTTCCAAGGCTTTGGGAACTGGTATTGGCAAACTGACCTTTCAGGATTTGGAAGTTTTGAACAATGAACGAGGTGCGCCTTATTTTAGTCAGGCGCCATTTTCAGGAAAAATTTGGCTGTCTATCAGCCATACAGATCAGTTTGTGACAGCTAGTGTCATTTTGGAGGAAAATCATGAAAGCTAGTCCACATAGACCGACCAAGGCTCTGATTCATCTGGGAGCTATTCGACAAAATATTCAGCAAATGGGGACTCATATCCCTGAAGGAACGCTCAAGTGGGCAGTGGTCAAGGCCAATGCCTACGGACATGGGGCAGTAGCTGTTGCCACAGCTATCCAAGACGATGTCGACGGCTTTTGCGTTTCTAATATTGATGAAGCTATTGAGTTGCGTCAAGCAGGTATAAACAAGAAAATCCTCATCTTAGGAGTTTCTGAGCTAGAAGCTGTTTCCCTAGCTAAAGAATACGACATCACCTTGACGGTGGCTGGACTGGAGTGGATTCAAGCGCTGTTAGACAAGGAAGCAGATTTAACTGGCTTGACTGTTCACCTCAAGATTGATTCAGGAATGGGACGAATTGGTTTTAGAGATGTCAGTGAAGCTGATCTGGCTCAAGACTTGCTCCAACAACATGGCGCTCGCGTTGAGGGGATTTTTACCCACTTTGCTACTGCAGATGAAGAATCAGATGCCTATTTTAATACCCAGTTAGAACGATTTAAAACTATTTTGACGAGTATGAAGGATGTTCCAGAGTTGGTTCATGCCAGCAACTCGGCAACGACCCTCTGGCATGCAGAGACTATTTTCAATGCCGTCCGTATGGGAGATGCCATGTATGGTCTCAATCCTAGCGGAGATGTCTTAGACTTACCTTATGCCTTGACACCAGCCTTGAGTTTGGAGTCTGCTCTAGTTCATGTCAAGACAGTTCCAGCTGGAGCTTGCATGGGCTATGGAGCCACCTATCAGGCGGATAACGAGCAAGTCATTGCGACGGTGCCAATCGGCTATGCGGATGGTTGGACACGAGATATGCAGAATTTCTCCGTTTTAGTAGATGGGCAAGCTTGCCAAATCGTCGGGCGGGTTTCTATGGATCAAATCACTATTCGTCTGCCTAAGGTTTACCCGCTAGGAACAAAAGTAACCCTGATCGGCACAAACGGTGACAAGGAAATCACAGCAACTCAGGTAGCGACCTACCGTGGAACCATTAACTATGAGGTGGTTTGCCTCCTCAGCGACCGCATTCCGAGAGAATATTATTAAAAAAGAAAGGAGTGGAGCATGAATCTACATCAACCCTTGCATGTCTTGCCTGGTGTGGGACCAAAGTCAGCCGAGAAATACGCCAAACTAGGAATTGAAAACTTGCAAGACCTCTTGCTCTACTTTCCTTTCCGTTACGAAGACTTCAAGACCAAGCAGGTATTGGAATTGGAAGATGGGGAGAAGGCGGTTCTGTCTGGTCAGGTAGTCACTCCTGCCAGTGTCCAGTATTATGGCTTTAAGCGCAATCGCCTGCGTTTTAGCCTCAAGCAGGGAGAAGTCGTTTTTGCGGTGAATTTCTTTAACCAACCCTACCTAGCTGATAAGATAGAGTTGGGAGCAACCCTTGCTGTCTTTGGAAAATGGGACCGTGCCAAGGCCAGTCTGACAGGGATGAAGGTCCTGGCTCAGGTGGAAGATGACCTCCAGCCTGTCTATCGTCTGGCTCAGGGAATCAGTCAGGCCAGCCTGGTCAAGGTCATCAAGACGGCCTTTGATCAGGGGCTGGACCTCTTGATTGAGGAAAATCTTCCCCAGTCTTTGCTGGATAAATACAAACTCATGTCCCGCTGTCAGGCAGTTCGTGCTATGCATTTTCCTAAGGATTTGGCAGAATACAAGCAGGCCCTTCGCCGCATCAAGTTTGAGGAACTCTTTTACTTTCAAATGCAGTTACAGACGCTCAAGTCTGAAAATAGAGTTCAGGGAAGCGGTCTGGTTCTGAATTGGTCTAAGGAAAAGGTGACAGCTGCTAAAGAAAATCTGCCTTTTTCTCTGACCCCAGCTCAGGAAAAGAGTTTGCGGGAAATATTGGCCGACATGAAGTCGGACCACCACATGAATCGTCTCCTGCAAGGAGATGTAGGGAGCGGAAAGACAGTGGTTGCTGGTTTGACCATGTTTGCGGCGGTGACAGCTGGCTATCAGACAGCCCTCATGGTGCCAACAGAGATTCTAGCAGAGCAACACTTTGAGAGTCTACAGAACCTTTTTCCAGACTTAAAACTCGCTCTCTTGACAGGTTCCTTGAAAGCTGCAGAGAAGAGAGAAGTCTTGGAGACTATTGCCAAGGGTGAGGCTGATTTGATTATCGGAACCCATGCTCTGATTCAAGATGGGGTGGATTATGCTCGCCTTGGTTTGATTATCATCGATGAGCAGCACCGTTTTGGTGTGGGGCAAAGGCGTATTTTACGGGAAAAAGGCGACAATCCAGATGTCCTCATGATGACGGCGACACCAATTCCACGGACGCTTGCTATCACAGCCTTTGGTGATATGGATGTTTCCATTATTGACCAGATGCCAGCAGGGCGGAAGCCTATTGTGACTCGCTGGATTAAGCATGAACAGCTGCCTCAGGTCTTGACTTGGTTAGAGGGAGAAGTTCAAAAAGGTTCTCAAGCCTATGTCATCTCTCCCTTGATTGAAGAATCTGAAGCTCTGGATCTGAAAAATGCCATTGCCTTATCTGAGGAGTTGGCAGCTCATTTTGCCGGCAAGGCTGAAGTAGCTCTTTTACATGGTAAGATGAAGAGTGACGAAAAAGACCAGATCATGCAGGATTTTAAAGAGAGAAAAACGGATATTCTGGTTTCGACGACGGTTATCGAGGTTGGGGTTAATGTTCCCAATGCGACCGTCATGATTATCATGGATGCCGATCGCTTCGGTCTCAGTCAGCTTCACCAGCTCAGAGGTCGTGTTGGTCGGGGGGACAAGCAGTCCTATGCTGTTCTCGTTGCCAATCCCAAGACGGATTCTGGGAAAGACCGCATGCGCATCATGACAGAAACCACCAATGGATTTGTCTTGGCCGAAGAAGATTTGAAAATGCGTGGTTCTGGTGAAATTTTTGGAACCAGACAGTCAGGACTCCCAGAGTTTCAAGTGGCTGATATTATCGAAGATTTTCCGATTTTAGAAGAAGCCAGAAAGGTTGCCAGCTACATTAGTTCTATAGAAGGTTGGCGAGAGGACCCAGAATGGCGTATGATCGCTCTTCACCTAGAGAAGAGAGAACATCTGGATTAAGCCTTTTCTAAGAAATCTATAAGCTAGCTTTTAGGTTTGGGTCTTATACTAGAGTCATCAAAAAGAAACGAGGACTTTCTCATGACTATTAAAGTAACCTACCAAAAGAAATTCCAAACTGTCAAACAAGAGAAAGGAGCTAGCACCTATTGATACACAAAGAGCGGAAACGCTCTTTTTATTTTTAAAACTACTTTCAGACGATAGGTTTGAGGAAAGAGAATCTAAAATCACTTTCTATTTAGCATTCTTTCTTGCATTGCTTTCCTAGATATGCTACAGTTGTGATAACGATTACAAAACTAAAGGAGCATGCTATGAAAAATCCAGCTTTGTTAGAAGAAATTAAGACTTATAAAGGACGGGATGAGGTTCCAGAAGACTTTGATGCTTTCTGGGATGAGGAATTAAAAAAAGTTTCCACTCTTCCAGCCTACCAGTTGGAGGAAAGAGATTTCCACATTCCCCGAGTCAAGTGCTTTGAGCTCACTTTTGAGGGAAGGAATGAAGGCAAGGTCTATGCACGCGTCGTCCTTCCAAAGACTGAGGGGAAAGTTCCCCTAATTTTCCATTTCCATGGCTATATGGGACGTGGCTGGGATTGGGCTGACATGCTGGCCTATACTGTGGCTGGTTACGGTGTTGTTTCCATGGATGTGCGGGGCCAGTCGGGCTATTCGCAAGACGGCTTGCGTTCTCCACTAGGAAATACTGTGAAGGGGCATATCATCCGTGGTGCTGTGGAAGGTCGGGACCACCTCTTTTATAAGGATGTCTATCTGGATATTTACCAGTTGGTTGAAATTGTTGCCAGTCTGCCTCAGGTAGATGAGGAAAGACTTTCTAGCTATGGTGCTTCACAAGGAGGGGCTTTAGCTCTGGTTGCAGCAGCGCTCAATCCTCGAATTCAGAAAACAGTTGCCATCTATCCTTTCTTGTCAGACTTTAGACGGGTGCTTGAGATTGGTAATACCAGTGAAGCCTATGATGAACTCTTCCGTTATTTTAAGTTTCACGATCCCTTCCATGAAACAGAGGAGGAAATCATGGCGACCCTTGCCTATATCGATGTGAAAAATCTTGCCCATCGTATCAAGGGTGAGGTCAAGATGATTACGGGCTTGGATGATGACGTCTGCTATCCTATTACCCAGTTTGCGATTTACAATCGTCTGACTTGCGACAAGACCTATCGCATCATGCCAGAGTATGCTCACGAAGCCATGAATGTTTTTGTCAATGACCAAGTCTACAACTGGCTCTGTGGCAGTGAGATTCCTTTTTCCTATGTAAAAAAATAAGTTTAAGAGAGCCTTGAGCTCCCTTTTTGTTTTCCAAAATCGAAAAGTACTTTCAGGAAATTTGAAATATTAAAATAGTTTTAAAAGTAGAATCTATTCTATATCATTTAGCTATAAAGTTCAGAGTTTATTGTATAATAAGGGAAAGACATTGTGCGAAAGGAGGAAACTTTCCGCTGTTTGGTCAGAGAGTAAGAGCAGTGGACGTTTGAAGAATGGGAGGTCTCATTCAGTCGGTTACTTTCTTTTTACTTGTTTAGTTGGAGGAACTAAAAATTTTAAGAAAAAAAGAAAGCGCTTTATTTACGGAGAATATGAAAGGTAAAAATATGAAGTATAGGGATTTTGATCGGAAACAGCGATACGGCATTCGAAAATTTGCAGTTGGGGCGGCATCTGTAGTGATTGGTACAGTGGTATTTGGAGCAAATCCAGTCTTAGCTCAAGAGCAAGCCAATGCAGCAGGGGCCAATACAGAAACTGTCGAACCTGGTCAAGGTTTATCAGAATTGCCAAAAGAAGCGTCCTCGGGAGATCTTGCTCATTTGGATAAGGATTTGGCTGGTAAATTGGCAGCAGCTCAAGACAACGGCGTTGAGGTGGACCAAGAACACTTGAAAAAAAATGAGAGTGCAGAATCAGAAACTCCATCCTCTACGGAAACCCCTGCAGAAGAAGCAAATAAGGAAGAGGAATCAGAGGATCAGGGTGCTATTCCTCGTGACTATTACTCAAGAGATTTAAAAAATGCCAATCCTGTCCTTGAAAAAGAAGATGTTGAAACCAATGTGGCAAATGGTCAGAGAGTTGATTTATCAAGTGAACTAGATAAACTAAAGCAACTAAAAAATGCTACAGTTCACATGGAGTTCAAACCAGATGCATCAGCTCCACGCTTTTACAATCTCTTCTCTGTATCCAGTGACACCAAGGAAAATGAGTACTTTACTATGTCGGTCCTTGATAATACAGCTCTTATTGAAGGGCGTGGCGCTAACGGAGAGCAGTTCTATGATAAGTATACAGATGCTCCTTTGAAAGTTCGCCCAGGACAATGGAATTCCGTGACCTTTACTGTCGAACAACCGACAGCGGAGTTACCTCATGGTCGAGTTCGTCTCTATGTGAACGGTGTCTTATCTCGAACAAGTCTCAAATCTGGTAACTTTATCAAAGATATGCCAGATGTTAATCAAGCTCAACTTGGAGCAACCAAACGGGGCAAGAAAACAGCTTGGGCATCAAACCTACAAGTTCGAAACCTAACTGTTTACGATCGTGCTTTAAGCCCAGATGAAGTTCAAACACGGAGTCAATTATTTGAAAGAGGTGAATTGGAACAGAAACTTCCTGAGGGAGCAAAAGTTACTGAGAAAGAAGACGTCTTTGAAGGTGGTAGGAACAATCAACCAAATAAAGATGGTATCAAGAGTTATCGTATCCCAGCTCTTCTCAAGACTGATAAAGGAACGCTGATTGCTGGAACGGATGAAAGACGTTTGCACCATTCTGACTGGGGAGATATTGGGATGGTTGTTCGTCGTAGCTCAGATAATGGAAAAACATGGGGAGACCGAATCGTAATCTCAAATCCTCGTGACAATGAGCACGCTAAACATGCAGATTGGCCATCTCCAGTCAATATTGATATGGCCTTGGTACAAGACCCTGAAACAAAGAGAATTTTTGCCATTTATGACATGTTCCTTGAGAGTAAGGCAGTATTTTCATTGCCGGGGCAAGCTCCGAAAGCTTATGAACAAGTGGGAGATAAAGTTTATCAAGTTTTATATAAGCAAGGAGAATCAGGTCGCTATACGATTCGAGAAAACGGAGAGGTTTTCGACCCTCAAAACAGAAAGACAGATTATCGTGTTGTCGTTGACCCTAAAAAACCAGCCTACAGCGATAAGGGAGATTTGTATAAAGGGAATGAGCTAATCGGGAATATTTATTTTGAGTATAGCGAGAAGAATATTTTTAGAGTTTCCAATACCAACTACCTATGGATGTCCTACAGTGATGACGATGGGAAGACTTGGTCTGCACCAAAAGATATTACACATGGGATTCGGAAAGATTGGATGCACTTCCTAGGAACTGGACCTGGTACTGGGATTGCCTTGCGTACAGGACCTCATAAGGGAAGACTGGTGATTCCAGTTTATACAACAAACAACGTTTCCTACCTAAGTGGTTCTCAATCATCTCGTGTAATTTATTCAGATGATCATGGAGAAACATGGCAAGCAGGGGAAGCAGTTAATGATAACCGTCCAGTAGGCAACCAAACCATTCACTCTTCAACTATGAATAATCCAGGCGCTCAAAATACGGAGTCAACTGTTGTTCAGTTGAATAATGGGGATCTCAAGCTCTTTATGCGTGGGTTGACTGGCGATCTTCAGGTTGCGACCAGTCATGATGGGGGAGCAACGTGGGATAAGGAAATCAAACGTTATCCTCAAGTAAAGGACGTTTATGTTCAAATGTCCGCTATTCACACCATGCATGAAGGAAAGGAATACATTCTACTCAGCAATGCTGGTGGTCCTGGACGCAACAATGGTTTAGTTCATCTGGCTCGTGTTGAGGAGAATGGTGAGTTGACATGGCTTAAACACAATCCTATACAAAGTGGTAAGTTTGCTTACAACTCACTCCAAGATCTCGGAAATGGCGAATATGGTTTGCTTTATGAGCATGCGGATGGCAATCAAAACGATTATACTTTATCCTATAAGAAATTCAACTGGGATTTCTTGACCAAGGATTGGATTTCTCCTAAAGAAGCAAAAGTGAAATACGCGATTGAAAAATGGCCAGGCATTCTTGCGATGGAGTTTGATTCGGAAGTATTGGTCAACAAGGCTCCAACCCTTCAATTGGCAAATGGTAAAACAGCACGCTTCATGACCCAGTATGACACAAAAACCCTCCTATTTACAGTGGATTCAGAGGATATGGGACAAAAAGTTACAGGTCTGGCAGAAGGTGCAATTGAAAGTATGCATAATTTACCAGTCTCTGTGGCAGGGGCTAAACTTTCAAATGGAATGAACGGAAGTGAAGCTGCTGTTCATGAAGTGCCGGAGTACACAGGCCCATTAGGGACATCCGGCGAAGAGCCAGCACCGACAGTAGAGAAGCCTGAATACACAGGCCCACTAGGGACAGCGGGTGAAGAGCCAGCACCGACAGTCGAGAAGCCGGAGTACACAGGCCCATTAGGGCCATCCGGCGAAGAGCCAGCACCGACAGTCGAGAAGCCAGAGTACACAGGCCCATTAGGGACAGCGGGTGAAGAGCCAGCACCGACAGTAGAGAAGCCGGAGTACACAGGCCCATTAGGGACATCCGGCGAAGAGCCAGCACCGACAGTAGATAAGCCAGAGTACACAGGCCCATTCGGGCCATCCGGCGAAGAGCCAGTACCGACAGTAGATAAGCCTGAATACACAGGCCCATTCGGGACAGCAGGTGAAGAACCAGCTCCGACAGTCGAGAAGTCAGAATACACAGGCGGAGTTAATGCTGTTGAGGCCGCAGTCCATAAACTTCCAGAATATATAGGTTCATTAGGCACAGCGGGTGAAGAGGCAGCTCCGACAGTCGAGAAGCCAGAATATACAGGCCCACTAGGGACAGCGGGTGAGGAACCAGCACCAACAGTTGAAAAACCAGAATTTACAGGCGGGGTTAATGCTGTTGAAGCCGCAGCCCATGAAGTACCAGAGTACACAGGCCCACTAGGGACAGCGGGTGAGGAACCAGCACCAACAGTTGAAAAACCAGAATTTACAGGCGGGGTTAATGCTGTTGAAGCCGCAGCCCATGAAGTACCAGAGTACACAGGCCCACTAGGGACAGCGGGTGAGGAACCAGCACCAACAGTTGAAAAACCAGAATTTACGGGCGGAGTTAATGCTGTTGAGGCCGCAGTTCATGAAGTCCCAGAGTATACAGACCCATTAGGCACAGCGGGTGAAGAGGCCGCTCCGACAGTTGAAAAGCCAGAATTTACAGGCGGGCTTAATGCTGTTGAAGCCGCAGTCCATGAAGTACCAGAGTACAAAGGTGGTGTGAATGGCGCTGAGGCAGCTGTGCATGAAATCGCAGAATACAAGGAAATTGATTCACTTGTAACTCTTACTAAAAAAGAAGATTATACTTACAAAGCTCCTCTTGCTCAGCAGAAACTTCCTGATACAGGGAACAAGGAGAGTGGCTTCCTAGCTTCACTAGGATTAACAGCTTTCTTCCTTGGCTTGTTTGCAATGGGGAAAAAGAGAGAAAAGTAAGAGAATAATTTTAATCATTTGGCTTTGTAAAAATAGAAGGAGATAGCAGGTTTTTCAGTCTGCTATCTTTTTCTTTCGGCTCAAGGTGTGCTAATAAGAAATTCTAAGATGTCTGAAACTACTTTCAGGATAGTCTGTTCTATAAAATAGTTTTGAAACTGAAATCTATTCCACTACAAACTATTGAAAGCGCTTAACAAATGATATATAATAAGCCCATAGGAACAAAGAAAAGGAGGAAATGGGATGCCACAGATTAGCAAAGAAGCCTTGATTGAACAAATCAAAGATGGAATCATTGTTTCTTGTCAAGCACTTCCTCATGAACCGCTTTATACAGAAGCGGGAGGGGTTATCCCCTTGCTAGTCAAAGCGGCTGAGCAAGGTGGAGCAGTCGGTATCCGAGCAAACAGTGTTCGCGATATCAAGGAGATTAAGGAGGTTACGAAACTCCCGATTATCGGGATTATCAAACGTGACTATCCGCCGCAGGAGCCATTCATTACAGCTACTATGAAAGAAGTTGATGAACTGGCTGAACTAGACATCGAGGTTATTGCTCTGGATTGTACCAAACGTGAACGTTACGATGGTTTGGAAATTCAGGACTTTATCCGACAAGTCAAAGAAAAATATCCGCATCAACTCTTGATGGCTGATACCAGTACTTTTGAAGAGGGAATAGCAGCAGTCGAAGCAGGTGTTGATTTTGTTGGAACAACTCTATCAGGTTATACTTCTTATAGTCCGAAAGTAGATGGTCCAGACTTTGAACTAATAAAAAAACTCTGCGATGCCGGTGTGGATGTCATAGCTGAAGGAAAAATTCATACACCAGAACAAGCCAAACAAATCCTTGAATATGGGGTGCGAGGCATTGTTGTCGGTGGAGCTATTACTAGACCAAAAGAGATCACGGAACGCTTTGTTGCTGGTCTTAAATAACATAATCTCAAAACAGAGGAGAGTGGTCGATGCGTCGGATAAAATGAAAACGTATACAAATAGAAGCTTACTCACTATCCAATATGGACACGCTTAACAATTAGGAGAATACAAATGAAATTTAGAAAACTAGCTTGTACAGTACTTGCAGGTGCTGCGATTCTTGGCCTTGCTGCTTGTGGTAACTCTGGTGGAAGTAAAGATGCTGGAAAATCAGGTAGCGATAGCGGAAAAACAGAAATCACTTGGTGGGCATTCCCAGTCTTCACACAAGAAAAAACTGGTGACGGTGTTGGAACTTATGAAAAATCAATCATCGAAGCTTTTGAAAAAGCAAATCCAGATGTAAAAGTGAAATTGGAAACCATCGACTTCAAGTCAGGTCCAGAAAAGATCACAACAGCTATCGAAGCAGGAACAGCACCAGACGTACTCTTTGACGCACCAGGACGTATCATTCAATACGGTAAAAATGGTAAATTGGCTGAGTTGAATGACCTCTTTACAGACGAATTCGTCAAAGATGTTAACAACGAAAACATCGTACAAGCAAGTAAGGCCGGTGACAAAGCTTACATGTATCCAATCAGTTCAGCACCATTCTACATGGCCATGAACAAGAAGATGTTGGAAGATGCAGGAGTTGCAAACCTTGTCAAAGAAGGTTGGACAACTGATGACTTTGAAAAAGTTTTGAAAGCGCTTAAAGATAAAGGCTACACTCCAGGTTCATTGTTCAGTTCTGGTCAAGGGGGAGACCAAGGAACACGTGCCTTCATTGCAAACCTTTATGGCGGTTCTGTAACAGACAAAGATGTAACAAAATACACAACTGACGACCCTAAATTCGTCAAAGGTCTTGAAAAAGCTGCTAGCTGGATCAAGGATGGTCTATTGAACAACGGTTCACAATTTGACGGTGGAGCAGACATCCAAAACTTTGCTAACGGTCAAACTTCATACACTATCCTTTGGGCTCCAGCTCAAAATGGTATCCAAGCGAAGCTCTTGGAAGCAAGTAAAGTAGACGTGGTAGAAGTACCATTCCCATCAGACTCTGGTAAACCATCTCTTGAATACCTTGTAAACGGCTTTGCAGTATTCAACAACAAAGATGATAAGAAAATCGCTGCTGCTAAGAAATTCGTTCAATTCATCGCAGATGACAAAGAATGGGGTCCTAAAGACGTAGTTCGTACAGGTGCCTTCCCAGTTCGTACTTCATTTGGCAAACTTTATGATGACAAACGTATGGAAACAATCAGTGGCTGGACTAAATACTACTCACCATACTACAACACTATCGATGGATTTGCTGAAATGAGAACACTTTGGTTCCCAATGTTGCAATCTGTATCAAACGGTGACGAAAAACCAGCGGATGCTTTGAAAGCCTTCACTGAAAAAGCTAACGAAACAATCAAAAAAGCTACAAAACAATAAGCACTAAGTCAGATTGATTCCCCCTTTTCCCTGTGCACTAAGGTGTAAGAAAAGGGGGACTTTTGTTTGAAATGTAAGGAACTGTCACGAAATTAAAATGAAGTTCTTACATAAGCGAATCTTAAAAAATTTCATTTTGATTTTAAAACAGTTCAAGAAAATCAAAAAATATTCTATTTGAAAGAGAGGTGCCGACTGTGAAAGTCAATAAAATTCGTATGCGGGAAACAGTGATTTCCTATGCTTTCCTAGCACCAGTATTATTCTTCTTTGTGATCTTTGTATTGGCTCCTATGATTATGGGATTCATTACAAGTTTCTTTAACTACTCCATGACCAGCTTTGAGTTTGTAGGCTTGGACAACTACATTCGTATGTTTAAAGACCCTGTCTTTACCAAGTCTTTGATCAATACCGTTATCCTGGTTATCGGATCAGTACCGATTGTTGTACTCTTCTCGCTCTTTGTAGCATCTCAAACCTATCATCAAAATGCGATTGCTAGATCCTTCTATCGTTTCGTATTCTTCCTTCCTGTAGTTACAGGTAGTGTTGCCGTAACGGTTGTATGGAAATGGATTTACGATCCCCTATCAGGGATTCTGAACTTTGTCCTTAAGTCAAGCCATATCATCAGCCAAAACATTTCTTGGTTGGGTGATAAAAACTGGGCCTTGCTAGCGATTATGATCATCCTTTTGACAACATCTGTTGGTCAACCGATTATCCTTTATATCGCTGCCATGGGAAATATTGATAACTCACTAGTTGAAGCAGCGCGTGTTGATGGTGCGACTGAGTTCCAAGTGTTCTGGAAGATCAAATGGCCTAGCCTTCTTCCAACAACTCTTTACATTGCAATCATTACGACCATCAACTCATTCCAATGTTTCGCCTTGATTCAGCTCTTGACATCTGGTGGTCCAAATTACTCAACAAGTACCTTGATGTACTACCTTTACGAAAAAGCTTTCCAATTGACAGAATACGGCTATGCAAATACCATCGGTGTCTTCTTGGCAGTGATGATTGCGATTGTCAGCTTTGCTCAATTCAAGATCCTCGGAAACGACGTAGAATACTAAAGAAAGGAGACAGTTATGCAACCTACACAAAAGAAACCTTTAACAGCTTTCACTGTTATTTCAACGATTATCTTGCTCTTGTTGACCGTGCTGTTCATCTTTCCATTCTACTGGATTTTGACAGGTGCCTTCAAATCACAACCAGATACCATTATGATTCCACCACAGTGGTTCCCTAAAATGCCAACGATGGAAAACTTCCAACAACTCATGGTGCAAAACCCTGCTATGCAGTGGATGTGGAACTCTGTATTTATCTCGCTAGTAACCATGTTCCTAGTTTGTGCAACCTCTTCTCTAGCAGGATATGTACTAGCTAAAAAACGTTTCTATGGTCAGCGCATTCTCTTTGCAGTCTTTATCGCCGCCATGGCTCTTCCAAAACAAGTTGTCCTTGTACCATTGGTACGTATCGTCAACTTCATGGGAATTCACGATACTCTTTGGGCGGTTATCTTGCCTTTGATTGGATGGCCATTTGGGGTCTTCCTCATGAAACAATTCAGCGAAAATATCCCGACAGAATTGCTTGAATCAGCTAAAATCGATGGTTGTGGTGAGATTCGTACTTTCTGGAGCGTAGCCTTTCCTATTGTGAAGCCAGGATTTGCAGCCCTTGCGATCTTTACCTTCATCAATACTTGGAACGACTACTTTATGCAGTTGGTTATGTTGACTTCACGTCAGAACTTGACCATCTCACTCGGTGTTGCGACCATGCAGGCCGAAATGGCAACCAACTATGGGTTGATCATGGCGGGTGCTGCTCTTGCAGCCGTGCCAATCGTAACAGTCTTCCTTGTCTTCCAAAAATCCTTCACACAGGGTATTACTATGGGAGCGGTCAAAGGTTAATATTCTGCGAAAATTGAGTTCAAACTACGTCAGCATCACCTTGCCATACTTAAGTATTGCCTGCGCTTAGCTTCCTAGTTTGTTCTTCGGTTTTCATTGAGCATAGGAAAAACTGTCTATCAAAATTCAGAAGAATATGTTATAGACTAAGAGAAATATAGTTTCATAAGTGTCTACAAAATGGAGAGTATGCAGTTACTTCGTGAAGTTTTGTCAGACACTTATAAACTTAAGAATAAACTCTTTTCATGATACTAGTTAGAGTAGGTTCGTTTTATGGTAGCTATTTCCCGCTTTAGTGGTATCTAAGATAAGCATCTTACGCTTATCTTAGACGGAATTTTTGAGACTGACGATGAAAGAGCAAAAGGCTCAAAAATTAGGAATGAAATTCTGAAGAAATTTGCTTCCGTCCGCACTATTATAGGGAAATAGAGAAAGGATAATTCGGAACTGAAAAATAGTAACTATCAGAAACGAAGGAAACAGTATGATTTTTGACGATTTGAAAAACATCGCCTTTTACAAGGGAATCCACCCCAATCTAGACAAGGCTATCGACTATCTCTATCAGCACCGTAAGGATTCTTTCGAACTCGGTAAGTATGAGATTGACGGGGACAAGGTCTTTCTAGTTGTTCAGGATAATGTCCTCAATCAAGCTGAAAATGATCAATTTGAGCACCATAAGAACTATGCAGACTTGCATTTGCTGGTAGAAGGACATGAATATTCGAGCTACGGTTCACGTATCAAAGACGAGGCAGTAGCATTCGACAAAGCGAGCGACATTGGCTTTGTCCATTGTCATGAAAAATACCCACTATTGTTGGGCTATCACAATTTTGCGATTTTCTTCCCAGGAGAACCACACCAGCCAAATGGCTACGCAGGGATGGAAGAAAAGGTTTGCAAATATCTCTTTAAAATTTTGATTGATTAAAAGAATCAGGAGGAGCAAACATGGCACAAAAAGGAGTAAGCCTTATCAAGACAGCATTTGATACAGATAATTTTCTCATGCGTTTCAGTGAGAAGGTCTTGGATATCGTCACAGTCAATCTTCTTTTTGTCGTCTCTTGTTTGCCCATTGTGACGATTGGAGTGGCGAAAATCAGCCTCTATGAAACCATGTTTGAGATTAAGAGAAGCAGACGGGTACCAGTCTTTAGAACTTATCTAAGAGCCTTCAAGCAAAATCTGAAACTGGGTTTCCAGTTAGGTTTGCTAGAGTTGGGCATTGTGTCATTAAGCCTTCTAGACCTCTATCTCTTCTGGGGACAGACTGCTTTGTCTTTCCAGGTTGTGAAAGCTATTTGTTTGGGGATTCTCATCTTCCTCACTCTCGTGATGCTGGCTAGCTATCCCATCGCTGCGCGCTATGATTTGTCTTGGAAAGAAGTGCTGCAAAAAGGGCTTATCTTGGCAAGTTTTAACTTTCCATGGTTCTTCCTCATGTTAGCCATTCTCTTTCTCATAGTGATGGTTCTTTATCTATCCGCCTTCACTCTCCTTTTGGGTGGATCGGCCTTTATCCTCTTTGGTTTTGGTCTGCTAGTCTTTCTCCAAGCAGGATTGATGGAGAAAATCTTCGCCAAATACCAGTAGGATGAGGTGTTTCTGAAACTACTTTCAATCGTTACAGTTTCTAAAATACAAGTAGAAACTAAAATCTAAGTGTATACAAGATATTGAAAGCGATTTTCACAAGGTGTATACTAAACTTGAAAAAAATAGAACTGCTCTCAGCAGAAAAAAAGAAATCTTAGGAGAAAATCTATGTCAGATTTGAAAAAATACGAAGGTGTCATTCCAGCCTTCTACGCATGTTATGATGATCAAGGAGAAGTCAGTCCAGAGCGTACGCGCTCCTTGGTCCAATACTTCATTGATAAAGGTGTTCAAGGTCTCTATGTCAATGGTTCTTCTGGCGAATGTATCTACCAAAGTGTGGCAGATCGCAAGTTGATCTTGGAAGAAGTCATGGCAGTTGCCAAAGGAAAATTGACTATCATTGCTCACGTTGCTTGCAATAATACAAAGGATAGTATGGAACTTGCTCGCCACGCAGAAAGTTTGGGTGTAGATGCCATTGCAACGATTCCACCGATTTACTTCCGCTTGCCAGAATACTCAGTTGCCAAATACTGGAACGATATCAGTTCTGCAGCTCCAAACACAGACTACGTTATCTACAATATTCCTCAATTGGCAGGTGTTGCTTTGACTCCAAGTCTTTATACTGAAATGTTGAAGAATCCTCGTGTTATCGGTGTTAAGAACTCTTCTATGCCAGTTCAAGATATCCAAACCTTTGTCAACCTTGGTGGAGAAGACCACATCGTATTCAATGGTCCAGATGAACAGTTCCTAGGTGGCCGTCTCATGGGTGCCAAAGCTGGTATTGGTGGTACTTATGGCGCTATGCCAGAACTCTTCTTGAAACTCAATCAGTTGATTGCGGACAAAGACTTGGAAACAGCGCGTGAATTGCAATACGCTATCAATGCAATCATTGGTAAATTGACTGCTGCTCATGGAAATATGTACTGTGTCATCAAAGAAGTCTTGAAAATCAATGAAGGACTTAACATCGGTTCAGTTCGTTCACCATTGACGCCAGTGACTGAAGAAGATCGTCAAGTTGTAGAAGCAGCTGCAGCCTTGATTCGTGAAACCAAGGAGCGCTTCCTCTAATCCATAAGGAGGTATTTATGACACACTACGTTGCAATTGATATCGGTGGAACCAATATCAAATATGGTTTGATTGACCAAGAAGGCCAACTTGTTGAATCGCATGAAATGCCAACTGAGGCGCATAAGGGTGGACCTCATATCTTACAAAAGACAAAAGATATCGTAGCCAGCTATTTAGAAAAAGGCCCAGTAGCAGGTGTTGCCATTTCTTCTGCTGGGATGGTGGATCCAGATAAGGGTGAGATTTTCTACGCTGGTCCTCAGATTCCCAACTATGCAGGAACCCAGTTCAAGAAGGAAATCGAGACTAGTTTTGCGATTCCTTGTGAAATTGAAAATGATGTCAATTGTGCAGGTCTGGCTGAGGCAGTATCTGGTTCAGGTAAGGGAGCGAGTGTGACTCTTTGCTTGACCATTGGAACAGGTATCGGTGGTTGCTTGATTATGGATGGAAAGGTTTTCCATGGATTTAGCAATTCAGCCTGCGAAGTCGGTTATATGCATATGCAGGATGGAGCTTTCCAAGATCTCGCTTCTACGACAGCCTTGGTAGAATATGTAGCAGAAGCTCACGGAGATCCAGTTGACCAGTGGAATGGCCGACGCATTTTCAAGGAAGCTACTGAAGGCAACAAGATCTGTATGGCTGGGATTGACCGCATGGTAGACTATCTAGGAAAAGGTCTGGCAAATATTTGCTACGTTGCCAATCCAGAAGTGGTCATTCTTGGTGGCGGCATCATGGGGCAAGAGGCTATTCTCAAACCGAAGATCCGCACAGCCTTGAAGGCGGCCTTGGTGCCAAGCTTAGCTGAAAAAACACGATTAGAATTTGCCCATCACCAAAATACAGCAGGGATGCTCGGTGCATATTACCATTTCAAAACAAAACAATCCTAGTTTGGTCCAACCAAACTAGGATTTTCTAACGCGTTTTTGTCTACGATAGCCGTTGAGTTTTTTATTTTCCCAATAGCTGTTAAAGATTTTTTCCTTGCTATCTCGATTGATTTCCAAAAAGTAGGCATAAATCAAATCTATTAAAATGAGCATAGGGAGTTGAGCGGAAATACGCTGGATGTAAGAAGATTGACTATGGCTTGCGACAAGGACTGTTTCGGTATAAGCCTGACTATTTTTGTTTGGAGCGCTGGTAAAGAGAATGGTCTTAGCCCCCATTTCCTTGGCATCCAACAAACTATCTAGGACGGATTGGGTAGTGCCAGATAGGGAAAAGCCAAGCACCAAACAATTTTCATCCATGATACTGGTCGTCCATGCAAAGCCATCCTGATCGGTCAAAGCTTCACAGACAACACCTAGACGCATAAAACGGAGTTTCATCTCACGAGCAATCAGACCAGAACTTCCCGTTCCAAAAAAGTAAACTCGTTCTGCGTCATCGATTAATTGGGCAACTCGTTCCAGTTGTTCTTCGTCAATTAAATCCTGTGTTTGTTCTCGCATGGTACTGTAGCTTCGTAAAACACGTTTGGTCAAAGGACTGTGTTTGTGCGAATGAGTGTCCGGTTTACTAGCCTGGTGCTGGTATTGAAAGACAAATTCTCGATAGCCAGTAAAGCCACATTTTTTTGCAAAACGGGTAAGAGCAGCTTGGGAAACATGCAGTTTTTGAGTAACCTGTTGCGATGATAGATCATCCACAATCGTATCTACCTGCAAGAAATAACGAGCGATTTCCTGTTCTAACTCTGTTAATTCTTCAAAATGAAGATCAATAATAGTTGCGATATCCTGCTTTTTCATGGAGCTCCTTTTCATGAGTCAAACTCTTAAAAGTTGACGATTGCCAGCTTATTAACATCATTATATCATAGAAGTTAGGATAACCAAATAAAAAGGCATTTTCGATTAAAAGTCAAAAAATGCTTCGACTTTTCCAAGAGTTTCTCCGTAAAATATGGTACAATGAAAAGTACCGAGCTTCACCCGTTTGCTCTATTATTTTAGCTGAAAATGAAGGTGAAAATCGGGAATTTTTCTAGAAAAGAGTCTTAGTTGTATGAGAAAATTCAATAGCCATTCGATTCCGATTCGGCTTAATTTACTGTTTGCCATTGTTATCCTACTGTTTATGACCATTATCGGTCAACTCTTATACATGCAGGTGCTGAATAAAGATTTCTATGAAGCAAAGTTGGCATCAGCCAGCCAGACTAGGGTGACAACCAGTTCAGCTCGAGGGCAGATTTATGATGCAACAGGTAAACCCTTGGTAGAAAACACACTCAAGCAAGTTGTTTCTTTCACACGAAACAATAAGATGACGGCGGCAGAGTTGAAGGAGACGGCTAAAAAACTGCTGACTTACGTGAATGTCACTTCCCCTGAACTCACAGACCGTCAGATTGCAGACTACTACTTGGCGGACCAGGACGTATACAAAAAAACAGTCGAATCCTTACCAAGCGATAAACGCCTAGATTCAGATGGGAACCGCTTATCAGAAGCGACACTTTACAATAATGCGGTTGAAAGCATAGACGTGAGTCAACTTAATTATACAGATGACCAGAAAAAGGAAATCTATCTCTTTAGTCAGCTCAATGCTGTTGAAAATTTTGCAACGGGCACTATTTCAACAGATGCTTTAGATGATACTCAGGTTGCTCTTGTGGCTTCTGCATCCAAGGAATTACCGGGCATTAGTATTTCAACCTCATGGGACCGAAAAGTACTGGACACTTCTCTATCGTCTATCGTCGGTAGCGTTTCAAATGAAAAGTCAGGACTTCCAGCTGAGGAAGTTGACGCTTATCTCAAGAAAGGCTACTCACTCAATGACCGAGTTGGGACTTCCTATCTTGAAAAGCAATATGAAGATGTTCTTCAAGGCAAACGCTCCGTCAAGGAAATCCACCTCGACAAACATGGAAATATGGAAAGTGTGGAAAATGTCGAGGAAGGAAGCAAAGGAAACAATATCAAACTAACGATTGACTTAGCTTTCCAAAATGGAGTGGATGACCTGCTTAAGAGCTACTTTAACTCGGAGTTGAGTAATGGTGGCGCTAAATATTCTGAAGGGGTCTACGCTGTGGCCCTCAATCCCAAAACTGGTGCAGTTCTGGCGATGTCAGGTGTCAAGCATGATGTTGAATCAGGGAAATTGAGCTCAGACTCCCTAGGGACAGTTACCAATGTCTTTGTACCAGGATCTGTCGTCAAGGCAGCAACCATCAGCTCTGGTTGGGAAAATGGAGTTTTGTCAGGCAATCAAACCTTGACAGACCAGCCGATTGTTTTCCAAGGTTCAGCTCCTATCAATTCATGGTACACTTTGTCCTATGGCTCCTTCCCTATTACAGCTGTTGAGGCTTTGGAATACTCATCCAATACCTACATGGTGCAAACAGCTCTGGGAATTATGGGACAGACCTATAAACCCAATATGATGGTAGCAACGAGTCGATTAGATACAGCTATGGGCAAATTGCGGTCAACCTTTGGGGAATATGGACTCGGGGCTTCAACGGGAATTGATCTTCCAGATGAATCAACAGGATTTATACCAAAAGAGTTTGATTTGGCCAACTATCTAAATAATGCTTTTGGTCAGTTTGATAACTACACACCTATGCAGTTAGCTCAGTATGTCGCAACCATTGCAAACAATGGCGTACGTTTGGCTCCTCACATCGTTGAAGGGGTTTATGGAAACAATGACCAAGGTGGCTTAGGTAGTCTAGTTCAAGAAACAGCTACCAAGGAAATGAACAAAGTTAATATCTCAGAAGCAGATATGGCTATCTTGCAACAAGGTTTCTATCAAGTTTCTCATGGAACGAGCGCTCTGACAACTGGTCGTGCCTTTTCAAATGGCGCAGCCGTTTCCATCAGCGGGAAAACGGGTACTGCCGAAAGTTACGTTAATGGCGGTCAAAAAGCCAATAATACCAACGCAGTCGCCTATGCACCAACCGAAAATCCTCAAATCGCAGTCGCAGTCGTCTTTCCTCATAACACCAACCTTACAAACGGTGTCGGACCTTCGATTGCACGCGACATTATCAATCTTTATAACAAACACCATCCAATGAATTAGAAAGGAACTTATGCTGTATCCAACACCTATTGCCAAGCTGATTGATAGCTATTCAAAGTTACCAGGTATCGGGATCAAAACGGCTACCCGCCTAGCCTTCTATACTATTGGAATGTCTGATGACGATGTCAATGAATTTGCCAAAAACCTACTGTCTGCTAAGCGGGAATTGACCTATTGTTCCATCTGTGGTCGCTTGACCGATGATGACCCTTGCTCGATCTGTACAGATCCGACTCGTGACCAGACAACCATCTTGGTGCTAGAGGATAGTCGCGATGTGGCTGCTATGGAAAACATTCAAGAATACCACGGACTCTATCATGTCTTGCATGGCCTCATTTCTCCTATGAATGGCATCAGTCCAGACGATATCAATCTCAAGAGTCTTATGACCCGTCTCATGGATAGTGAGGTTTCAGAGGTGATCGTGGCAACCAATGCGACGGCAGATGGGGAAGCGACCTCTATGTATCTCTCTCGTCTCCTCAAGCCAGCTGGTATCAAGGTCACTCGCCTAGCACGAGGACTAGCCGTGGGAGCAGATATCGAGTATGCGGATGAAGTCACACTCTTACGAGCTATTGAAAATCGGACAGAGTTGTAGGAGTAAACAAATTTACGAACTCAATTCATTTATACAAGAACGGGGAGACCGAGTTTGTCGTTATCGGTCTCTTTTTTTATATTTCTTGACTACCAGTACCATGTTCAAGTTTCAAAAAAGAAGCAAATATGATATACTAAAGAACGAGTATTCTATTAGAATTAGGACAAGCAATATGAAACAAACAATTATTCTTTTATACGGTGGACGTAGTGCGGAACGTGAAGTCTCTGTACTATCAGCTGAGAGTGTCATGCGTGCGGTCAACTACGACCGTTTCACAGTCAAGACTTTCTTCATCAGCCAGTCAGGTGACTTTATCAAAACGCAAGAATTTAGCCAGACTCCAGGTCAAGAAGATCGTCTCATGACCAATGCGACTATTGACTGGGACAAGAAAATAGCGCCAAGTGCCATCTATGAAGAAGGTGCAGTGGTCTTTCCAGTTCTTCATGGTCCG
Source organism: Streptococcus oralis subsp. dentisani (assembly GCF_003944205.1). Taxonomy (GTDB): domain Bacteria; phylum Bacillota; class Bacilli; order Lactobacillales; family Streptococcaceae; genus Streptococcus; species Streptococcus oralis_BH. The sequence continues at coordinate 195,109 of NZ_RJPH01000002.1, read as the reverse complement.
ATGGGAGAAGATGGCTCTGTTCAGGGATTTCTTGAAGTTTTGAAAATGCCTTATGTCGGCTGTAATATCTTGTCATCTAGTCTTGCCATGGATAAAATTACAACTAAGCGTGTCTTGGAGTCTGCTGGGATTGCTCAAGTTCCTTATGTGGCTATCGTCGAAGGTGATGATGTGACTGCTAAAATCGCAGAAGTTGAAGAAAAATTGACTTATCCAGTCTTCACGAAGCCGTCAAACATGGGTTCAAGTGTCGGTATTTCTAAGTCTGAAAACCATGAGGAACTCCGCCAAGCTTTGGAGCTTGCCTTCCAATATGACAGCCGTGTCTTGGTAGAGCAAGGAGTGAATGCCCGTGAAATCGAGGTTGGTCTCTTGGGAAACTACGATGTGAAGAGTACGCTTCCTGGTGAAGTGGTCAAGGATGTTGCCTTTTATGACTACGATGCCAAGTATATTGACAACAAGATTACCATGGACATCCCAGCCAAGATTAGTGATGATGTAGTAGCTGTCATGCGTCGAAATGCAGAAACAGCCTTCCGTGCGATCGGTGGTCTCGGTCTGTCCCGTTGTGATTTCTTCTATACAGATAAGGGCGAGATTTTCCTAAACGAGCTTAATACCATGCCAGGTTTTACCCAGTGGTCTATGTATCCACTGCTATGGGAGAATATGGGAATCAGCTACCCAGAACTAATCGAGCGTTTGGTTGACCTTGCCAAGGAAAGCTTTGACAAGCGCGAAGCGAATTTGCTATAAAAACGAAAGAGAGGGTAGGAGTCAGAACCATCACTGCAAGGTGAGTAGAGTTCTCGGGCTTCAACCCTTTTTAAAGGAGTAGAAATGAAATTAACAATCCACGAAGTGGCACAAGTTGTTAGGGCTAAAAATGATGTGACAGTTTATCCAGATAGTCCGCTAGTTAAGGCTGAGTTTGACAGTCGTTTGATTGAGTCAGGTGATTTGTTTGTGCCACTTAAAGGTGCGCGCGATGGTCATGACTTTATCGAAACAGCTTTTGAAAATGGTGCAGCAGTAACCTTATCCGAGAAAAAGGTTTCAAATCATCCCTACATCCTAGTAGACGACGTGTTGACTGCCTTTCAACAACTAGCTGCCTACTATCTTGAAAAAACGGCTGTTGATGTCTTTGCAGTTACGGGTTCAAATGGAAAGACAACAACCAAGGATATGTTGGCGCATTTATTGTCAACAAGATACAAGACCTACAAAACACAAGGAAACTACAATAACGAGATTGGCCTTCCCTACACGGTTCTTCACATGCCTGAGGAAACAGAAAAGTTGGTCTTGGAGATGGGGCAGGATCACTTGGGAGATATCCATCTCTTATCTGAATTGGCTCATCCAAAGACAGCCATCGTGACCTTGGTTGGAGAAGCCCATTTGGCCTTTTTCAAAGACCGTTCGGAAATTGCTAAAGGCAAAATGCAAATTGCTGATGGTATGGCTCCGGGTTCCGTTCTCTTAGCACCAGCTGATTCGATTGTAGAGGACTACTTGCCTACTGATAAAAAGGTAGTTCGTTTTGGGCAAGGGGCAGAGTTGGAAATCACAGACTTGGTTGAGCGCAAGGATAGTCTGACCTTTAAGGCTAATTTTTTGGAACAAACCCTTGATTTGCCAGTGACAGGTAAGTACAATGCCACCAATGCTATGATTGCTGCTTATGTGGCTCTACAAGAAGGAGTTTCAGAAGAGCAAATTCGTCAGGCTTTCCAAAATCTTGAATTGACTCGTAACCGTACCGAGTGGAAGAAAGCTGCCAACGGAGCAGATATTCTGTCAGATGTTTACAATGCCAATCCAACTGCTATGAAGCTAATTTTAGAGACTTTCTCTACTATTCCAGCTAATGAAGGTGGCAAGAAAATTGCGGTTTTGGCGGATATGAAGGAACTTGGTGACCAGTCTGTCCAACTCCATAATCAGATGATTTTGAGTCTCTCGCCAGATGTGCTGGATACCGTTATTTTCTATGGAGAAGACATTGCTGAATTGGCTCAACTGGCCAGTCAAATGTTCCCAATCGGTCACGTTTATTACTTCAAAAAAACAGCCGATGAGGACCAATTTGAAGACCTTGTCAAGCAAGTCAAGGAAAGCCTCGGTGCCAATGACCAAATCTTGCTTAAAGGCTCTAACTCCATGAATCTAGCCAAGTTGGTAGAAAGTTTAGAAAATGAATGCAAGTGATTTTACCAAGTATCTGCAAAGAATGCTAGCCATTACGGATACTGGATTAACCTTCACAAAAGATCCTTTTGACTGTGAGCGATACGAGGACTTGCGTACGATCTTATCTGATATTTTGAGAGAAACTACAGAACTAAAGCAAGAGGAAGTAACAGAGCTCCTGAGACCAACTTCCGCTTACGCAACTCCTCTGATGGACGTCCGTGCTTGGATTGTTGAGGATGAAAAAGTATGTCTAGTCAGAGGGCAAGGAGAGGAAAGTTGGGCTTTGCCAGGTGGCTTTGGTGAAGTCGGCTACTCTCCAACTGAAAATATTCTCAAAGAAATTAAAGAAGAAACCGGTTTTACAGCAAAGGTTGAAAGATTGCTAGCCGTTTTTGACACCAATCGTTTCCAACTACAGAGCAAACAATATGCAAAGTTTGTCTTTGAATGTCAACTTCTTGACGGACAATTTCAAGAAAATCAAGAGATTGCCGACCTTCAATTTTTTGCTATTGACCAACTGCCAGCCTTATCTGAAAAACGCATCACCAAGGAGCAGATGGAGATTCTTTGGCAGGTTTATCAGGGACAAAGAGAGCAATATATTGATTAGGTTATGCTAGAGAAGTCTGCAAATCAAAAAAGGGTGTTTGTAAGGTGCATTTCTGTGAGACAAATGATATAATAGGTTGCGAATTTAAGCAGCAAGTATTCTATGCATGGTATAGAATCAAGCTTTTTCAAAAAAATTTAAAAGCTAGAATAGTGAGCTTTTTACTACTCTGGCTAGATGAACGAGGAATAGAATATGAATTTGTGGGAACAATTATTTACCACACAGATATCAGAACCGCCCCAGTTTGAACTCCACTGGTATATTGGTTTGTTATGTTTACTGGCTCTTACTTTCTATGTTTCATATCGTTACCGTGACAAGGTGGCTTACCAGCGCTTCATTCAGTTCCTTCAGTCTCTTCAACTGATTGTTCTGTATAGCTGGTATTGGGGGAATCAAATGCCCTTATCGGAAAGTTTGCCCTTCTATCATTGCCGTATCGCCATGTTTGTTATGCTATTAATACCAGGGACTTCCAAGTACAAGCAATACTTTGCCCTTCTAGGAACCTTTGGAGCAACTGCAGCTCTGGCTTATCCACTCTTTGACCCTTATCCGTTTCCGCATGTGACTATCCTGTCCTTTATCATCGGGCACGTGGCACTTTTGGGGAATGCGCTCTTATACTTGTTTAAGAATTATGAAACTTCCCTGCTCAATTTGAAAAATGTGACAGTGATTACATTTTCTCTAAATGCCTTGATAGGAGTTGTCAACTTGGTTGTAGGTGGAGATTATGGATTTTTAAATAAACCACCACTAGTGGGAAATCACGGACTATTAGCGAATTACCTCATCGTGTCCAGTGTGTTGGTAGCAGCTATCAGCTTGACTGCAAAAGTACTAGAGGTCTTTTTGCAACAAAGAGCAGAAAAAATGATTCAAGAGAAAGCTTAAAAAGGCCTTCTCTTTTTTGATTAAATATGCAAAATATAGCTGTAAGGATATAAAAATAATGATTGCTCCTGAGAAAAATTGTTTAAAAAACTTTTACAAAAAACCTAGAGGAAATTTATGAAAAACTAAGCACGATTGGATTTTTTGTGTTATAATATTTTGTGAATAGCTGTGTCTCGTCACAGTTATTGAAAATAGAAGTGAGAAACTTGGAAGACAGAGAGGACGCAATGTAATGACTAGAGATGGTTTTTTTACAGGCTTAGATATCGGAACTAGCTCCATCAAAGTGCTGGTTGCCGAACATAGAGATGGTGAAGTAAATGTAATTGGCGTTAGCAATGCCAAGAGTAAAGGTGTCAAAGACGGGATTATCGTTGATATTGAGGCTGCTGCTTCAGCAATTAAATCCGCAATTTCCCAGGCAGAAGAGAAGGCAGGAATTTCAATCAAGTCTGTCAATGTTGGTTTACCAGCAAACCTCTTGCAGGTTGAACCAACTCAAGGAATGATTCCTGTAACATCAGATACAAAAGAAATTACAGATCAAGACGTAGAGAATGTTGTCAAATCAGCTTTGACTAAGAGCATGACGCCTGATCGTGAAGTGATTACTTTCATTCCAGAAGAATTTATCGTAGATGGTTTCCAAGGTATTCGTGACCCTCGTGGCATGATGGGGGTGCGTTTGGAAATGCGTGGCTTACTTTACACAGGACCTCGTACCATTCTTCATAACCTTCGTAAAACCGTGGAGCGTGTGGGAATTCATGTTGACAACGTCATCATCTCACCATTAGCCATTGTAAATTCAGTTCTCAACGAGGGAGAACGTGAGTTTGGTGCGACAGTGATTGATATGGGTGGTGGACAGACTACAGTTGCAACCATTCGCAATCAAGAATTGCAATTTACAAACATTTACCAAGAAGGTGGAGAATATGTCACTAAAGACATTTCCAAAGTCTTAAAAACTTCCCAAAAAATCGCAGAAAGTTTGAAACTAAACTATGGTGAAGCTTATGTTCCACTAGCAAGTAACGAGACTTTCCAAGTTGAAGTCATTGGTGAAGTAGAGCCCGTTGAAGTGACAGAAAGTTACTTGGCAGAAATTATCTCAGCACGTATCAAACATATTTTTGATCAAGTTAAACAGGAGTTAGACAGAAGACACTTGTTGGATCTACCAGGTGGTATCGTTCTGATCGGCGGAAATGCGATTTTACCAGGAGTTGTCGAATTGGCGCAAGAAGTGTTTGGTGTTCGAGTGAAACTCTATGTGCCAAATCAAGTGGGAATTCGCAACCCTGCTTTTGCCCATGTGATCAGCTTGTCTGAGTTTGCAGGTAAATTGACAGAAGTGAATCTTCTGGCTCAAAAGGCAGTCAGAGGAGATGAATTCCTTCGCCAAAAACCAATTAATTTTGGTGTTTCAAATCAAAGTGTAACACCGATTATACAATCAACTCCAGTGCAACCAGCTACTGCAGCAACTGAAATCACACCTGACAGTGGCCTTGCTCCAAGAGACGAATTCCAAGCAAGTTCTCAAGATAAACCGAAATTAACAGACCGTTTCCGTAGCTTGATCGGAAGCATGTTTGATGAATAAAAGAGGAAAAGAAATTATGACATTTTCATTTGATACAGCAGCTGCTCAAGGTGCAGTTATTAAAGTAATTGGTGTCGGTGGAGGCGGTGGTAATGCTATTAACCGCATGATCGACGAAGGTGTTTCAGGCGTAGAATTCATTGCGGCGAACACAGACGTACAAGCCTTAAGCAGTACAAAAGCTGAAACAGTTATCCAACTCGGACCAAAGTTGACTCGTGGTTTGGGTGCTGGAGGTCGACCTGAGGTTGGTCGTAAGGCTGCTGAAGAAAGCGAAGAAGCATTGACAGCAGCGATTAGCGGTGCAGACATGGTCTTTATCACTGCTGGTATGGGTGGTGGATCTGGTACAGGAGCTGCCCCTGTTATTGCACGTATTGCTAAAGATTTAGGTGCCCTTACAGTAGGTGTTGTGACACGTCCTTTTGGCTTTGAAGGAAGCAAACGTGGTCAGTACGCTGTAGAAGGAATCAACGAACTTCGCGAACATGTTGATACTTTGTTGATCATTTCAAACAACAACTTGCTTGAAATTGTTGATAAGAAGACACCGCTTCTTGAAGCTCTTAGTGAAGCAGATAACGTCCTTCGCCAAGGTGTTCAAGGAATTACAGACTTGATTACTAACCCAGGTTTGATCAACCTTGACTTTGCTGACGTGAAAACGGTTATGGCAAACAAAGGGAATGCCCTTATGGGTATCGGTATTGGCAGTGGTGAAGAGCGCGTTGTTGAAGCGGCTCGTAAAGCAATTTACTCTCCACTTCTTGAAACAACTATCGATGGGGCAGAGGATGTCATCGTCAACGTTACTGGTGGTCTTGATTTGACCTTGATTGAAGCAGAAGAAGCTTCAGAAATCGTCAACCAAGCAGCTGGCCAAGGTGTAAACATCTGGCTTGGAACATCAATTGACGAAAGCATGAAGGATGAAATCCGTGTAACAGTTGTAGCGACAGGTGTTCGTCAAGAGCGAGTGGAAAAAGTTGTTGGTTCTCCAGTAAAACAAGCGGCTCGTCGTGAAGCCTCAAGACAACCGCACCCTCAAAATTTTGATCGTCATTTTGACCTAGAAGATACAGCAGAATTACCAAAACAAAGCCAACGACGTTTTGAAACAAGTCAATCTTCTGCTTTTGGTGATTGGGACTTGCGTCGTGAATCAATCGTTCGTCAAACTGATTCAGTCGTATCACCTGTAGAACGTTTCGAAGCACCGACTTATCAGGACGAAGATGAGTTGGACACACCTCCATTCTTCAAGAATCGTTAATTAATGGATTTGAAAAAAAATACAGAGTTCGTTTTTCAGCAGGTCGCTGAAGCTAGCCGAGAAGCAAATCGTGATCCAGCTTCTGTTTCAATTATTGCAGTGACGAAATATGTGGACGTAAAAACAGCGGAAGCCTTGCTTCCCCTGGGTGTTCATCATATTGGTGAAAATCGTGTTGATAAATTTTTAGAAAAATATCAGACGTTAAAAGAATTCCCCGTCACTTGGCATTTGATTGGAACGCTACAAAGACGGAAGGTCAAAGAAGTAATCCCTTTTGTGGATTACTTTCATGCTTTAGATTCCTTGAAATTGGCACAGGAGATTCAAAAGAGAACAGATCATGTTATCAAGTGTTTCCTACAGGTCAATATTTCAGGAGAAGAAAGTAAGCACGGTTTTTCCAAAGAAGAATTACTAGAACTTTTGCCAGACTTGGCTCAGCTGGATCAGATTGAGTATGTTGGTTTGATGACCATGGCTCCTTTTGAGGCAGATTCTGATGAATTGAAACAAATTTTCAAGAAAACTCAGGAACTGCAAGCAGAAATTAGAGAAAAACAAATTCCTAATATGCCGATGACAGAGTTGAGCATGGGCATGAGTCGTGACTATAATGAAGCGATTCAATTTGGTTCGACCTTTGTTCGAATTGGCACAGCATTTTTTAAATAGGAGAGATCTATGTCTTTAAAAGATAGATTTGATAAATTTATAGATTATTTTACAGAAGATGGGGAAGAAACAACTGCGACTTATCAACCTCAGGATGAACAGATGATTGCTTCATCGAGTTCAGCTTCTAAAGAACTGCCAGCGCAGTTTCAATCAACCACTTCAAAAGATGCCAACATCACTCGCTTACATGCTCGCCAACAAGAATTGGCTATGCAAAGCCATCGTACAGATGAAAAAGTGACGATTGATGTTCGTTATCCTAGAAAATATGAGGATGCAACAGAGATTGTGGATTTATTGGCTGGAAATGAAAGTATCTTGATTGACTTCCAGTACATGACAGAGGTTCAGGCTCGTCGTTGTCTAGACTATCTGGACGGTGCCCGTCATGTTTTGGCAGGTAATTTGAAAAAAGTTGCGAGTACAATGTATTTGTTGACACCAGTCAATGTGGTTGTGAATATTGAAGATATCAAGTTGCCTGATGATTCTCAAAGTGCGGAATTTGGTTTTGATATTAAACGAAGTAGAGCGAAATAATGATTTTTCTGATTCGTCTGATCCAAAATGCAGTGAATATCTATTCCCTGCTTTTGTTAATCTATGCACTCCTCTCTTGGTTTCCAAATTCTTATGGTAGTTCACTAGAACGTTTACTGGAAAAGCTTGTTAGACCGATTGTTGATCCACTTCGCCGTTTACCTTTACAATTTGGAGGTTTGGATTTATCCATTTGGCTGGCAATCTTAATCGTCCGTTTTTTGGGTGACAGCTTGATTCGTTTCTTGTTGATACTATGATGACAAATAAAGCGATTTACCAGCACTTTTCCCTTGATGATGCTCCCTTTATTGATAAGGGATTAGAGTGGATCAAGCGGGTGGAAGATACTTATACTCCTGTCCTCACTGCTTTTGTCAACCCGCATCAGGAACATATATTGAGGGTTTTGGCTGGGACCTATGGACTGGGCTGTGTGAGTAGCGGAGAATATATCCATACGGAATTTGTCCGTGTCCTTCTGTATCCGGACTATTTCAGTCCGACACTGTCAGATTTTGAAATGGCATTGCTAGAGATCCGTTATCCAAGTAGATTTGAACAGCTAACACATGCAAAGATTTTGGGGACAATCATTAATCAACTAGGAATTGATCGTAAGCTCTTTGGTGATATCTTGGTAGATGAAAAGAGAGCACAGATTTTTGTCAATCGTGATTTTATCCCTCTGTTTCAGGATGGGATACAAAAGATTGCCAGATTACCTGTGTCGCTGGAGGAATGTCCTTTCACCGATAAAATCATATCTGAGATCAATTATCAAGAACAAGAGATTTTGATTTCCAGTTTTCGTTTGGATGCCCTCTTATCAAGTACCTTGAAATTATCCAGAAAGCAGGCTAGTCAACTCATAGAGAAAAAATCTGTTCAGGTAAACTACCACCCCATTGAAAAATTAGATTATCTAGTAGCTGTAGGGGATTTGATTAGTGTGAGAAAGTTTGGTCGTCTGAAGATTGTCAAAGAAAATGGGCAAACTAAAAGGAATAAGATAAAACTGACTATCCAATTATTATTAAGTAAGTGAGGAAAAGTATGCCAATTACATCATTAGAAATTAAAGATAAAACCTTTTCTACGAAATTCAGAGGGTTTGATCCAGAAGAAGTAGATGAATTTCTTGATATTGTTGTTCGTGATTACGAGGACTTAGTTCGCAATAATCACGAAATGGAAAGACACATTAGAAGTTTAGAAGAGCGCTTGTCTTACTTTGATGAGATGAAAGATTCTTTGAGCCAGTCTGTTTTGATTGCTCAAGATACGGCTGAACGTGTAAAGCAAGCTGCTCAAGAGCGCTCAAACAATATTATTCAACAGGCTGAGCAAGATGCCCAGCGCCTCCTTGAAGAGGCAAAGTACAAGGCTAATGAAATCCTACGTCAGGCAACAGATAATGCTAAGAAAGTAGCTGTTGAGACAGAGGAATTGAAAAACAAAAGCCGTGTATTTCATCAACGTCTCAAATCTACGATTGAGAGCCAGTTGGCAATTGTCGAGTCTTCAGATTGGGAAGACATTCTTCGTCCGACTGCGACTTATCTCCAAACAAGTGATGAAGCCTTTAAGGAAGTTGTAGGAGAGGTCTTGGGAGAAGCTGTTCCTTCGCAACCAGAAGAAGAGCCGATTGATGTGACTCGCCAATTTTCACCTGAAGAAATGGCTGAGTTACAAGCCCGCATTGAAGCAGGTAACAAAGAATTAGCTGAGTTTGAAGCTCAGCAGGCTAACAGTCAAGCGGAAAATCCTGTGTTAGACATCGATACGCTTGTAGAAGAGATACAGTCTCATTCAGTTGAGCCACAACATGAGGATTCAGAAATCGTGACAGAGTATTTCTCAGTATCACCATCAGCAACTGGAACTGCTTCTTCAACTACTAGACATGAAGCACAACAAGAATCCGTTACAATATTATAAGAAATAAATGTGAGAACAAGATCTAACCAACTATATTTTCAGCGAGTAGGAGACGGTGTGAGTCCTGCAATCCCTAGTGGTGAGATTATCCTCTCAAGTAATTCAGTTTGAAATTAGTAAGGCTGGACGTTTCCCACGTTACGGGACAAGAGGGGAAAAGACAAAGTCTTTTTCCGAACAAAGGTGGTACCACGATTTTCGTCCTTTTTAGCGATTCGTGGTTTTTAATTTGTCAATATAATAAAGGAGATATAATGAAACTCAAAGATACCCTAAATCTTGGAAAAACTGAATTTCCAATGCGTGCTGGACTTCCTACTAAAGAGCCAGTTTGGCAAAAGGAATGGGAAGATGCAAAACTTTACCAACGCCGTCAAGAATTGAACCAAGGAAAACCTCATTTCACCTTGCATGATGGGCCTCCATACGCGAACGGAAATATCCACGTTGGACACGCTATGAACAAGATTTCCAAAGATATTATTGTTCGTTCTAAGTCTATGTCAGGATTTTATGCTCCTTATATCCCAGGTTGGGATACACATGGTTTGCCAATCGAGCAAGTCTTGGCAAAACAAGGCGTGAAACGTAAAGAAATGGACTTGGTTGAGTACTTGAAACTTTGCCGTGAGTATGCTCTTTCTCAAGTTGATAAACAACGAGAAGACTTTAAGCGTTTGGGGGTTTCTGGTGACTGGGAAAATCCTTATGTAACCTTGACTCCTGACTATGAAGCAGCTCAGATCCGTGTTTTTGGTGAAATGGCTAAAAAAGGCTATATCTACCGTGGTGCCAAGCCAGTTTATTGGTCATGGTCATCTGAATCAGCCCTTGCTGAAGCGGAAATTGAATACCATGACTTGCTTTCAACTTCCCTTTACTATGCTAACCGTGTCAAAGACGGAAAAGGTGTGCTAGATACAGATACTTACATCGTTGTCTGGACAACAACTCCATTTACCATCACAGCTTCTCGTGGTTTGACAGTTGGAGCGGATATTGACTACGTAGTCGTACAACCTGCTGGCGAATCTCGTAAGTTTGTGGTTGCTGCAGAATTGTTGAACAGCCTTTCTGAGAAATTTGGCTGGGCTGATGTTCAAGTTTTGGCGACTTACCGTGGTCAAGAATTGAATAAAATTGTGACAGCTCACCCATGGGATACAGCTGTAGATGAGTTGGTGATTCTTGGTGACCACGTTACGACTGACTCTGGTACAGGTATCGTCCATACAGCTCCAGGTTTTGGTGAGGATGACTACAATGTCGGTGTTGCCAACGGTCTTGAAGTTGCTGTAACAGTTAACGAACGCGGTATTATGATGGCCAATGCTGGCTCTGACTTTGAAGGTCAATTCTATGACAAGGTTGTACCAACTGTTATCGAAAAACTGGGCGATTTGCTCCTTGCTCAAGAAGAAATTTCACACTCATACCCATTTGACTGGCGTACGAAAAAACCAATCATCTGGCGTGCAGTACCACAATGGTTTGCCTCTGTATCAAAATTCCGCCAAGAAATCTTGGACGAAATTGAAAAAGTGAAATTCCATTCAGAATGGGGTAAAGTGCGCCTTTACAACATGATCCGCGACCGTGGGGACTGGGTCATCTCTCGCCAACGTGCTTGGGGAGTTCCACTTCCTATCTTCTATGCAGAAGACGGCACACCAATCATGACAGCTGAAACGATCGAGCATGTAGCTCAACTCTTTGAGGAACACGGTTCTATCATCTGGTGGGAACGTGATGCAAAAGACCTTTTGCCAGAAGGATTTAGCCACCCAGGTTCACCAAATGGCGAGTTCAAGAAAGAAACAGACATCATGGACGTTTGGTTTGACTCAGGTTCATCATGGAATGGAGTGGTGGTCAACCGTCCAGAACTCAAATACCCAGCAGATCTTTACCTGGAAGGTTCTGACCAATACCGTGGTTGGTTCAACTCTTCACTCATCACATCAGTTGCCAACCATGGCGTAGCGCCATACAAACAAATCTTATCACAAGGTTTTGCCCTTGATGGTAAAGGTGAGAAGATGTCTAAATCCCTTGGGAATACGATTGCTCCAAGTGATGTTGAAAAACAATTTGGTGCGGAAATCTTGCGCCTCTGGGTAACAAGTGTTGACTCAAGCAACGACGTGCGTATCTCTATGGATATCTTGAGCCAAGTCTCTGAAACCTACCGTAAGATTCGTAACACTCTTCGTTTCTTGATTGCCAACACTTCTGACTTTAACCCAGTTGAGGATACTGTAGCGTACCCAGAGCTTCGTTCTGTTGATAAGTACATGACTATCCGCTTTAACCAGCTTGTTAAGACTATTCGTGAAGCCTATGCTGACTTCGAATTCTTGACTATCTACAAGGCCTTGGTGAACTTTATCAATGTTGATTTGTCAGCCTTCTACCTTGACTTTGCTAAAGACGTTGTCTACATCGAAGGTGCAAAATCACTCGAACGCCGTCAAATGCAGACTGTCTTCTATGACATCCTTGTTAAAATCACCAAACTCTTGACACCAATCCTTCCTCATACTGCGGAAGAAATCTGGTCATATCTTGAGTTTGAAGCTGAAGACTTCGTTCAATTGTCAGAATTACCAGAAGCTCAAACCTTTGCTAACCAAGAAGAAATCTTGGATACATGGGCAGCTTTCATGGACTTCCGTGGACAAGCTCAAAAAGCCTTGGAAGAAGCTCGTAATGCAAAAGTAATCGGTAAATCGCTTGAAGCACACTTGACAGTTTATCCAAATGAAGTGGTGAGAACGCTTCTTGGAGCAGTAAACAGCAATGTAGCTCAACTCTTGATCGTGTCAGAATTGACTATTGCAGAAGGACCAGCTCCAGAAGGTGCAGTTAGCTTTGAGGATGTGGCCTTTACAGTTGAACGCGCTGCAGGTGAAGTATGTGACCGTTGCCGTCGTATCGATCCAACTACTGCCGAACGCAGTTACCATGCAGTTATCTGTGACCACTGTGCAAGCATCGTAGAAGAAAACTTTGCGGATGCAGTCGCAGAAGGATTTGAAACGAAATAATCAGAATAGACTGAGAAAGGTCGCTAAAATCATAAAAACGCGTAATATCAAGAGTTCAAGTGCTTTGCTATTATGCGTTTTATCATGGGAAAATTTACTAGTCCATTTCCTAAAATGAAGTTCTTCCTGGCCTGTCCGTGTAGATAATTAACATAATCAACTATTCAGTTTTCTCATAATTTTATATTTCTACTAATTATAAAGAGACTATAGAACTTAAAATTATTTTTTGAAATCAATATTTATTATAAAATTTTATAAGATTGTTTAATTTTTAGAGAAATTATAATAGAATAATACCTATAAAAATTTTAAGGAGATTATTATGAAAACAAATACACTTGCTCGTGTTAATGCTATTTTTGGTCTTATTTCAGGAATTGTATTGCTTTTAGCGCCAGTCATCATGTTTATCATGGCTGTTGGAGCTGCTGCGGCAACTGAAGACGCAGATGTAACAGTTGGGACATTGACAGGGCTCTCAATTATTTTGTCATTGGTTAAAATTGCTGTTTTGGTATTGGGAATTGTTGCTATTGTTTATTATAAAGATGATGAACGTGTTACGAATGCACCTTCTGTTTTGCTCATTGTAGGTGGTGCGGTCGGCTTGATTCCATTTTTGGGATGGGTAGGTGGAATTCTAACCATTATTGGTGGTTCACTTTACTTTGGAACATTGAAAAAATTTGTAATTGAAGAGTAGTAGTTTTCCAATTATTTGGACGGGACTATTTCATCGTCTATCAAGAACAATTATGATAGTGTGATAAAGAGAAGACTGATAAGCTCTTCTCTTTTTAGTTGATTTTGACTAGCTTTTTTGTGAAAAATTGTGTAAAATAGAATAGATAAACGAGGGAAACCTCGAAAAATAAAAGGAGAATCCATCTAATGGTAAAATTGGTTTTTGCTCGCCACGGTGAGTCTGAATGGAACAAAGCTAACCTTTTCACTGGTTGGGCTGATGTTGATTTGTCTGAAAAAGGAACACAACAAGCGATTGACGCTGGTAAATTGATCAAAGAAGCTGGTATCGAATTTGACCAAGCTTACACTTCAGTATTGAAACGTGCGATCAAAACTACAAACTTGGCTCTTGAGGCTGCTGACCAATTGTGGGTTCCAGTTGAAAAATCATGGCGCTTGAACGAACGTCACTACGGTGGTTTGACTGGTAAAAACAAGGCTGAAGCTGCTGAACAATTTGGTGATGAGCAAGTACACATCTGGCGTCGTTCATACGATGTATTGCCTCCAAACATGGACCGTGATGATGAGCACTCAGCTCACACTGACCGTCGTTACGCTTCACTTGACGACTCAGTTATCCCAGATGCTGAAAACTTGAAAGTGACTTTGGAACGTGCCCTTCCATTCTGGGAAGACAAAATCGCTCCAGCACTTAAAGATGGTAAAAATGTATTCGTAGGAGCTCACGGTAACTCAATTCGTGCCCTTGTAAAACACATCAAACGCTTGTCAGACGACGAAATCATGGACGTGGAAATCCCTAACTTCCCACCATTGGTATTCGAATTCGACGAAAAATTGAACGTAGTTTCTGAATACTACCTTGGAAAATAATCTATAAACAGAAAGCCTAGATTACTAGGCTTTTTTGTTTTTGCTTCTAGTTTCCAACTAGTTGAAAAAGCGTTATAATGATAGTAAAGAGTGACTTAATTGTAAGAAAGAGAGAAGGACGATGGCTTATATTGAAATGAAACACAGCTACAAGCGTTACCAGGTTGGGGATACGGAGATTGTGGCTAATCGAGATGTGAATTTTGAAATTGAAAAGGGGGGAGCTGGTCATTATTCTTGGTGCTTCAGGTGCTGGAAAATCAACCGTTCTCAATCTTTTAGGAGGTATGGATACCAATGATGAGGGGGAGATTTGGATTGATGGTGCCAATATTGCCAACTATAGTTCGCACCAACGAACAAACTATCGTCGTGAAGATGTAGGCTTTGTTTTTCAGTTTTACAATCTGGTCTCCAATCTGACAGCCAAGGAAAATGTGGAACTGGCTTCAGAAATCGTGATAGATGCCTTGGATCCAGAGCAAGTGCTCAAAGACGTAGGGCTAGGTCATCGCCTCAATAACTTTCCAGCCCAGCTTTCTGGAGGGGAGCAACAGCGAGTCTCTATTGCACGGGCAGTAGCCAAAAATCCTAAAATCCTCCTTTGTGATGAACCGACAGGTGCTTTGGATTACCAGACGGGGAAGCAAGTCTTGAAAATTCTCCAAGACATGTCTCGTCAAAAGGGGGCGACAGTGATTATCGTGACCCACAATGGCGCGCTAGCCCCTATTGCAGATCGGGTGATTCACATGCGCGATGCCACGGTTAAGAGCATGACGATCAATGAGCATCCGCAGGATATCGATACATTGGAGTATTAGCATGAAAAAAGCATATCGGAAAGACCTAATTCAGTCAGTGACGACATCAAAGGGACGCTTTGTTTCTATCTTGACCTTGATGATGCTGGGTTCTCTAGCTCTAGTAGGTCTTAAAGTAGCCAGTCCAAACATGGAACGTACGGCAGAGGATTATCTCCGTAAAGCCAATACTTTGGATCTGGCCGTGATAGCTGATTATGGCTTGGACAAAGAAGACCAAGACGAACTAAAGACACTTCAAAGAGCAAGTGTTGAGTTTGGCTATATGGCAGACCTAACCGTTGAAAATAGTGAAGAAGCGGTTCGACTTTATTCCAAACCAGAGAGCATTTCAACCTTCCAAGTGACAGAAGGGCGACTGCCAGAGGCTAATGGGGAAATTGCCTTGGCTGATTTCTGGAAAGACCGCTATCAGATTGGAGAGACCATTACTTTTACTAAGAAAGAAGAAAAGTCCGTCCTAAAATCCCAAACTTTCACAATTACTGGATTTGTTCAGTCGGGTGAGATGCTTTCTCAAAAAGACTTAGGGAGTGCTAGTAGTGGAAATGGAAGCTTGGCTGGCTATGGAGCGATTTTACCCAGCCAGTTTGACTCAGATGTTTATAGCATTGCGCGTGTGCGCTATGATGATTTAAAAAATCTGGGTGCTTTTTCATCAGACTATAGGAGCAAACGAGATCAACATCAGGAAGACTTGCAAGACTTGCTAGCTGATAATGGTCAAAAACGATTGACCAGCATCAAATCAAATGGACAAAAGAGCTTGGAAGATGGGAAAGAGCAGCTCCAAACAGCAGAAGGTAACCTTCAAAATGGCAAGAGTCACTTAGAGCAGGCTGAAAGTCGCTTGAAAACGCAAGAAGAACAAGTGACCGCTTTGCCAGAGCCTCAAAAGAGTCAAGCCAAGGAGCAATTGACAAAAGCTAAGGAGGAATTGGCTACAGAAAAAGAAAAAATGGCTCAGACAGAGAGTAATCTAGCCAAGGAAAAAGAGAAGCTTGAACAACGTCAGAAAGAGCTGGATGAACTGGCAGAGCCGACTTACCATGTTTACAACCGACAAACCATGCCAGGTGGTCAAGGCTATCTCATGTATAGTAACGCTTCAGCAAGCATTCGTTCTGTCGGGAATATCTTCCCCGTGGTGCTTTATATGGTCGCTGCAATGGTGACCTTTACAACGATGACTCGCTTTGTAGACGAAGAACGCACCAATGCTGGTATTTTTAAGGCTCTAGGTTACCGAAATCGAGATATAGTTGCCAAGTTTGTTCTCTATGGTTTTCTTGCAGGAACTGTAGGCACTATCTTAGGAACACTTCTAGGACATTATCTCCTTGCAGGAGTGATTTCAGATGTTATAACTGCTGGGATGGTCGTTGGAAAAAGTCAGGAGTATTTTTACTGGTCTTATAGCCTCCTTGCCCTAACCTTAAGTTGGGTATCCAGCGTTTTGCCAGCTTATCTGGTGGCTCGGAGGGAATTACACGATGAAGCAGCCCAACTCTTGCTTCCCAAACCTCCCGTTAAAGGATCAAAAATTTTATTGGAACGCCTGAGCTTTATTTGGAGTCGTTTGAGTTTTACTCATAAGGTTACTGCGCGAAATATTTTCCGTTATAAGCAACGGATGTTGATGACCATTTTTGGAGTTGCAGGTTCGGTGGCTCTCTTATTTGCAGGTCTTGGCATTCAGTCTTCTGTAGGAGGAGTTGTCGAGCGTCAATTTGAACAAATCCAGCAATACCAGATGATCGTAGCGGAAAAGAGCAGTGCCAGTGAGCAAGAAAAAACAGATCTAGAAAGTGCCTTGCAAGCTGAGCCTATCTATGCTTATCAAAAGATTTACTCTAAATCCATTGAAAAAGATTTCAAAGGAAAAGCAGGACTTCAAACCATCACCATGATGGTTACTAGTGGAGAAGATTTCAAGCCCTTTATCGCTTTACAGGAAAATGGGCAAGAGTTGCAGGTCACCGATGGAGCGGTCGTGAGTCAAAAACTAGCTCAACTAGCAAATGTTAAGGTTGGGGACAAATTGGAGCTTGATGGGAAGGAAATCAAGGTCGCGGCTATTTCTGAAAACTATGTTGGACACTTTGTTTATCTCAACCGAGCGACTTACGAACAAGTCTACAGCACCAGTCCACAAGACAATACCTACCTAGTAAAATTAAAAGATCCAACACCTTCCAATACGGAGAAAGAAGCTGCTACCTTCATGGAAAAAGCTGCTGTTTCTGGGGTGGTCCAAAATGCGACTGCCATCCATCTCTTTGAATCCGTGGCTAGTTCGCTCAATAAAACCATGGCAATCCTTGTCCTTGTTTCCGTTTTACTAGCCATTGTCATTCTCTACAATCTCACCAATATCAATGTCGCAGAACGTATCCGTGAACTTTCCACTATCAAGGTTCTCGGTTTCCACAATAAAGAAGTGACCCTCTATATCTACCGCGAGACCATGGTGCTATCCCTTGTGGGGATTGTTCTCGGTTTGGTAGCTGGCTATTATTTACATCAATTTTTGATACAAATGATTTCACCTGCCACTATACTTTTTTATCCACGAGTCAGCTGGGAAGTCTATGCTCTTCCAATCGTCGCAGTGACTGTAATCTTAGCCTTACTGGGTGTCTTTGTCAATCACCACTTGAGAAAAGTGGATATGCTCGAAGCCCTGAAATCAGTAGAGTAATTCACGGTTTTAAACAGTAAATCAGTTGACAAAGTCCCTGCTTCTTGGTAGAATAAGAACTGTCGTAAAGACAAATAACTTCTTCTTGGTTACAGGCATGCCAACCTGTCACTCGGATGAAGCCAAATAAAAAGGAGAAACATCATGGCAATCTCAAAAGAGAAAAAAAATGAAATCATCGCACAATATGCACGTCACGAAGGTGATACAGGTTCAGTAGAGGTTCAAGTTGCTGTCCTTACTTGGGAAATCAACCACCTTAACGAACACATCAAACAACACAAAAAAGACCACGCTACTTACCGTGGATTGATGAAGAAAATCGGTCGCCGTCGTAACTTGCTTGCATACTTGCGTAAAAACGACGTTAACCGTTACCGTGAGTTGATTAACTCTCTAGGACTTCGTCGCTAATCTTGCGTCTAAAACGTTTCTATACTTCGTTGCCTTTGCCTCGATGTACCATCAGTACAATCTTCGGCTTGTCGCCTAGTCTATAAACGTTTTATCCAGCAAGAATTATGATGCTAAGGGCGTTAAAAATCCGTATGAAAATAGGGAAACGACGCAGTCTTCGATGAACACAAGGAGTTTCATCTTTTTCACTAGGATTTTAGCCCAGGCTCAAATTAGCTCTCTGATTTCAGAGGGCTTTTTCTATATATGTTTCTATCCTTGTTCATATGATAGAAATATGGTATACTTTTCATGAGAATTTTCTAAATTTTTAATATTCTATCGAAGGAGGTTTGCATGCTTTCCAAATTTTCTGGAAGCCGACAGGACCTGAAATTTGTGTTACTTTTAGGTATTTTGTTAGGTGTTTTAGGGATTTCTCTCTTTCTAGCAGTTTCTATGGGATCTGTTGCGATTGATCTAGAAGATACCTATCGGATTATTTTGAGCAGATTGGGGATTCCTCTTGAGATAGGAGAGGTTTCCAAGTCTACTCTTGCCATTGTATGGAACATGAGATTCCCCCGAGTATTGTTAGGTCTGATAGTAGGGGCCGGTCTTTCCATGTGTGGTAGCGTGATGCAGTCTACAGTGAACAATCCCATCGCAGAGCCTTATGTCTTAGGAATATCTGCGGGTGCAACTCTAGGAGCAACTCTAAGCATCATTCTTGGTTTAAAGGTGATGATTAGCCTAGGAGCTTTTCTTGGAGCTATTTTGGCGACAGTCGCTGTTCTCATCATTGCCTCTATGCAGGGAAGAATGACGACTTCCAGTCTGATTTTATCAGGAACGGTGGTCAACGCTCTCTTTCTGGCTTTTTCCAACTTTATCATCTCAGTCGGCGCTAATGCGGACAGTGTGATGACTATTAAATTTTGGACCATGGGCTCGCTAGCCGGGACTACCTGGTCTGACTTAGTCCTGCCAACTATGGTAGTAGGAATAGCCTTTCTATTTTTCTCTACTCAGTATCGTGTTTTCAATGCGATGATGATGGGAGATGAGGCTGCTTTAACTTTGGGGATTCCCTTACGCTTTTATTGGTATCTTTATGTGACAATGGTGGCTGTGTTGACAGCAGTCTTAGTGGCAACCTGTGGGATTATTGGATTTGTCGGTCTGATTACTCCACATTTAGCTCGAGGGTTAGTAGGAACGAATTACAAGAGACTTTTTCCCGTTGCGACCTTACTAGGTGCCCTCTTTATCATCTGGGCAGATGTACTCTCTCGTATCATCATTCCAAATGCTGAGCTTCCAATTGGTATTTTCACAGCCTTAGTAGGTGCTCCCTTCTTTATCTACATTGTTGGAGGTAGGCGAAGGGAGGTGAGGGCCTGATATGGACTTGATTTGTCAGGATGTCCACTTTGGACTAGGAGAGAAAAAAATCCTCAAAGGAGTTTCTCTTAAGGTTGAGGGGCATCAATTTCACACGATACTAGGACCAAATGGGAGTGGGAAAACCAGCCTGCTTAAACTCCTCTATCGTCAGGAAAAGGCGGACAAAGGCTTGATAAGCCTAGATGGAAAGCCACTGGAGCATTGGTCACTAAAAGAAACAGCCAAGCAAATGGCAGTTGTAACCCAGTTCAATCAATTGCAGTTTGATTGTACAGTTGAGGAAATCGTCTTGCTGGGAAGAACTCCCCACCTCTCTTTTTTACAGAAGGAAAAGGAAAGAGATTATGCCCTCGTTCAAGATGCTCTCGTCAAGGTGGATATGCTTGAGAAGAAAAACCGTCTCTATTCGTCCCTGTCAGGGGGAGAAAAGCAGCGAGTCTTATTAGCACGCGCCTTGGCGCAAGAACCGACTCTCTTGCTCCTGGATGAACCAACCAATCACCTGGATATCAAGTACCAGCTAGACTTATTGGCCATTGTGAAGAATCTCAAGATTAATGTACTAGCTGTCCTGCATGATATTCAACTTGCTTGTCGCTATTCGGATTATCTCTATCTGATGAAAGAGGGGGAAATCCTTTACCAAGGGACTCCAAAGGAGACCATTACCCCTGAGTCATTGCAATCTGTATACGGAGTTCAAAGTCAGGTTACTTGGACCGAGGATCAGCAAGCTATGATTCACTATTTATAAGAATGAAAAGGAAAATAAGATGAAAAAAACACTAAGCATTTTACTCGTAACAGTAGCTACCCTAACCATGGCAGCTTGTGGTAACACTACTACAGAAAAAGCTACCACGCAGTCTAGCACAGAAACAAGTCAAAAGGCCAGCACAGAGACGACTTATCCACTCACGGTCAAAACCTATGATGTTAAGGGGAATGAAGTCGAACAAGTCTTTGAGAAGGCACCTGAAAAAGTTATCACCAACAATCTTTCAACCACTGAAATTTTATTGGAGCTAGGTTTGAAGGATAAAATTGCTGGTATGCTCAACCCTGACAATGCTGTAACAGGTAAATACAAGGACGCGATTGCGACGATTCCTCAAATCGGTGATAAAAAAACAGTCTCACAAGAGACAGTCCTTTCTTATGAGCCAGATGCGGTGATGGGTCGAAACATGATGTTTTCTGAAAAATCTTTGGGGACAGTTAGCACTTGGAATGAAAACAAAATCCCAGTCTATACACAAAAAGCCTCTCTTTCAACGATTCAGCAAGATTTGGGAAATATCGTAGAAGATGTCAAAAATCTTGGAATGATTTTCAATGTTCAGGACAAGGCCAATGAATACGCAGCCCAATTACAAGCTAAAATTGACGCTGTTAAGAAAGCAAACCCAGCAAGTCAAGGTGAAAAGAAAAAGGCTTTGATAATGGTTGCTTATAATGACGACACCTTCGGTGCCTACAAGTCTGCTTTGCAAGAAAGCTTGTTGAATCAACTTGGTTATACAAATGTTGCAACGGGAACATCAGGCTTGACCTTGGAAAATCTCGTGTCAATGGATCCTGAGTTGATTATCTATGTAACTAGCGACCGCAATAAAAAATTGGATGCCAACGCAGTAGAGTTGATGAAGAAAAATGCTGTTTTGGAAAACGTTCCTGCAATTAAGAATCAAAAAATCATGACCATTTCTTACGATGAGTTGATGGACTATGGTCCAGCAGTGATTGATTCCCTTGAGAAAATCAATGACTTTATCAATAAATAATGAGTTTGATTGGGAGGGAATCCAAGTCAATGTCAGCCTTCCTTCGACTTATGATCCCAATCAAACTTATCCAGCGATTCTCTTGAATGATGGAAACTTGGATTTCCTATCATCCCTTTCAGAATCTGTGATTTTAGTTGGTTTGACCTCTAAAAATCGCCTAAACGACTACACTCCCTGGAAGGCAGCTGCTCTGAGAGAGGGGGCTCCAGATTTTGGCGGTCAGGCAAATGCCTATCATGGTCATTTATTTGGTAATCTTTTAGAAAAGTTGCAGGCACTTTATCGCCTGGACAAAAATCGCCTTGCCTATGGAGGTTACTCACTAGGTGGTTTGGCGGCAGTATACAGTCTTTTCCGTTTTGATAAGGTCTCCTGTGTCTTCTCTATCTGCGGTTCCTTTTGGTATCCTGATTTTGTGACATATTGCAAGGAAGAAAAGGTGAAAAATCTAGACTGTTTGCTGTATTTACAGAATGGTCAAACAGAAGGAGCACATCATAGCAATCGTCTGGCTCAAGCACCAGTTTATGCTGAGCAGATCCATACCAGCCTTCAGCAACGTTATCCAACTGGTCAGTTTGTCTTTGATCCTTATGGGCATCATGAGCAAGTAGCTGAGCGCTTTCTAGCCTTTTCCAGCTGGTTGGCAAAGAAATGGGAGATTGAATAAAGTAAGAGGAGAGACAAGGCAAAAATTAAATTTGAGGAGAAAATTCAGTAAAACTTTCTATAATAAAACGCATAATATGAACTCTCTGAGTTTCTTATATTATGCGTTTTTATGATTTTAGAGTTTCTTTGAATGAAGAAAAAAACATGTTCTATAATGAAAAGTGACTGGATTGTCATTGGAAAGGAGCAGACGAGATTTATTAAGAATATTATAGGATTGATGAAATGATAGATATTTGTAGAAAATCACACACTTTAATCTCAGTCATTTTTATATTACTAACACTAGGAATATGTATTTTTGAAGACTGATATTTTTATCATGAATTTATTCGATAAAAGAAAATACTCCTTTATTTCTAAAGAAAGAGGGACAAAATCTTTTTGAGATGATAGAGTAGAATATGAAATTTGCTCTTAATATATTAAAAGAGAAGACCAAGAGGCCCTCTCTCATTGTTAACTATTTTTCTTGTTATAGTTGGCAAAGAATCTAAATGGTGCAAAACTCCTTTCCTCTACCTTCTATATGAAAAGAATCTCTTTAATCTTTTTTCTTAACACCAACAGTCAAACCAGAGGCTACTGCAATTAAGGCAACTCCAAGTACGGATAAATTAGAAGATGCCTTTTCACCAGTTTTGGGTAATTCAGATACTTTATTAGAAAGCGTAGAAGTATGATAAACTGCCTTTGTGCTTCCGATAGGTTTTGGTTTAAGTACGACATGCGCCTCTGTTAAGAAGTCATATTTCTCTGTTATGATGCGGTAAACACGTCCTTCTTGGACAGTCTTAACAACATGATTTGTAAAATCACGATTTAAAAGACTAGAAAATTCTTGATTAATATTAAGATAAAGCCCTTTTGTCCCCTCAACTAAAGGTTTGAAGGTCGATTCTGTGTATCTCATCCCTACAACTGATAGAGAAATATCTGCTGCTTTAAGAGCTTTCAGAGTCTCTTCTACTGTTGGAATGCCTGGAGTACGGAAATCAATACTTTCATCAGTAATTAAGAATGCAAAACGACGATTATTAGAAGCTGTAGACCAATCATAATCTTTTGAGGTTGCGATATGATGTAGAGGGACTGTAGGCTCTTCTGTTCCGCCGTATGTTCGAATAGATCTAAGCGCCTTAATATACTCCTCTACATTCTTAGTGAATTTAGATCCATTAAAATCGAAATATTGAACATTGTCAGCAGCCTCATACGCGATTAAGCCAAGACGAGCATCAACTTTTTTATTAGCCAAATCACGGACAAAGTTCTCGATATTCTGTACAACATTTTGAATAGAAGAATCCATTGAAACTGACTTATCAATAGTAAAGACGATATCTGCAGAACCAGCCGCTTGTTTAGTAATTATTACATCTGCTTCTTTCAAAACTTTTTCAAATGTAGTTTTCTTGATAGTTTGAGTAACATTAGCTACATAGTCATCTGTATTAACGTGATCTGTAACAGTCTTTGTTGTTGTAACAGGTGTCTTTTCTCCAACGGCAGTTCCCTTAGCAGCTAAATGAGTTGTTTCAACACTTACAGAAGTCTCTGCTTTGGCAGTTGCTTCTGTACCAGCTGTGTTTTCTTTAGTATCTACCTTGGCGTCCGTTGAAGTAGTAGTTACTTTAACTATATCACCAGGTTGAGCTTTATCAAGTGGTACTACAGAGACATTAACTTTATCTTGAATCTCCTTAACTGTTTCGGAAATTTGCTGATTAGTTTGAGTAGTTTTAGTGGAAAGTTCATTTGAACCTACTTGAGCAAGATCATTAGCAACTTGACTTGGATTCTTTACCTCATCAGCATCAACTTGCCCCATTGCTGTAAAGGCAGACGCTAGAGCAACCGTCAATAAAACAGACTTGCACTTCCCGAATAAAGAATGTTTATGATTCATTATAAAAATCCTCCCCTTTTTAATAATATAATATCAAAATCAAAGTAATTTGTCAAAAAAAATTCTATATAGAATGTAGAGTTTTCTTCTGATTATACAGGGATAAATATCATAAAAATGCATAGCAACAAGTGTCCAAAAACATTGATGCTATGCATTTCTTATGGAAAGGCTTGCTGGATTTTCTCTTAAAATCGAGTTTTTGTGCAGCGGTTCTCATTGTCTTAACCAAGAGCCTCTCTCTTCTTATCTGGATTCCAGATAAAGCTTGCGATAAAGCTAAAGATAATCG
Source organism: Streptococcus oralis subsp. dentisani (assembly GCF_003944205.1). Lineage (GTDB taxonomy): Bacteria > Bacillota > Bacilli > Lactobacillales > Streptococcaceae > Streptococcus > Streptococcus oralis_BH. The sequence goes on along the minus strand of NZ_RJPH01000002.1, from coordinate 170,728 downwards.
TTAGGATACCAACAAGCACTGCAAGGATAAGGGCAGGGATGCGGACAAGCCACCAGAGTGGGTTTGGTTTTTTATCGTTGTGCCATTGTTTGGCTTCTTCATCCAAACGTTGGAATTCTGCTTGGATACGATCTGCAACCATTTCGATCCCCTCATCATTCATTTTCTTGATATCTGAGATATCGATAGGATTTCCAAAGTTCATATCGACGCGTTCACGGCTAACCAAGCCTTTCAAGGTCATGGGACCTGTGTAGGTGACAGGCATAATACGGACCTTGGCCATTTTGGCAATCAAGGATACGCCTCCCTTGACATCGTTTGAGTGGCGGCTCCCACTTGGAAACATGATGAGAGAACGGTCGCTTTTTTTGAGGACGTTAATAGGATATTTGATGGCAGAAGCGCTAGGGTTTTCCCGGTCGATAGGAAAGGCGCCACACATACGGATCCACCAGCCAAAGATGCGGTTGTTAAAAAGCTCTTTTTTGGCCATAAAGATGAACTGTTTTGGCTTGGTCGCAAAGGCCATGTAAACAGGATCCCACCAGGTACGATGAGGAGCGACGAGGATATAGTTTTCATCTTGACTAGGGATTTTATCAGTATTGTGATAGTGGGCATTGCCATTGATGGACCACAAGATCAGCATGACTAGTCCACGCAAATAAGTATAAAACATGAGATCTCCTTCGATTGTATTGCTTTTATTATTATACCTTATCGAAAGACTACTGGCAAACTTTTTCAGTTATCAGTGGAGATATTTTGGATGAGATTAGAATTCTGCTAGAAAAAATGATATGATAGAATTTATGGATAAAAATAAGATAATGGGATTATCCCAAAGAGAAGTCAAGGAAAGACAGGCTCAAGGTTTGGTCAATGACTTTACCGCATCGGCCAGTACCAGTACTTGGCAAATCATCAAACGAAATGTTTTTACACTTTTTAACGCTTTAAACTTTGCTATTGCTTTGGCGCTGGCTTTTGTGCAGGCTTGGAGCAATCTGGTTTTCTTTGCCGTTATTTGCTTTAACGCTTTTTCAGGGATTGTGACCGAACTACGGGCCAAACACATGGTGGACAAGCTCAATCTCATGACCAAGGAAAAGGTCAAAACCATCCGTGATGGTCAGGAAGTTGCCCTTAATCCGGAAGAATTGGTTCTAGGAGATGTCATTCGTTTGTCTGCTGGGGAGCAGATTCCTAGTGATGCTCTGGTTCTAGAAGGTTTCGCAGAAGTCAATGAAGCCATGTTGACTGGTGAGAGTGATTTGGTACAAAAGGAAGTTGACGCCTTGCTTTTGTCTGGAAGTTTCTTAGCCAGTGGATCAGTTTTAGCTCAAGTTCATCATGTTGGGGCAGAAAACTATGCTGCCAAACTCATGCTGGAAGCCAAGACCGTTAAACCCATCAACTCTCGTATCATGAAATCGCTGGACAAGCTAGCTGGCTTTACTGGGAAGATTATCATTCCATTTGGTCTGGCTCTCTTGCTAGAAGCCTTGATGTTAAAAGGCTTACCTCTCAAGTCATCCGTTGTAAATTCGTCGACAGCTCTTTTGGGTATGTTGCCCAAGGGAATCGCCCTTTTGACCATCACCTCGCTCTTGACCGCGGTGATTAAGCTGGGTCTGAAAAAGGTCTTGGTGCAGGAGATGTACTCTGTTGAGACCTTGGCACGCGTGGATATGCTCTGTCTGGATAAGACGGGTACCATCACCCAAGGAAAGATGCAGGTGGAGGATGTTCTTCCACTGACGGAAACTTTTGGTGAAGAAACTATTGCCAGCATCCTGACCAGCTATATTGCCCATAGTGAGGATAAGAATCCAACTGCACAAGCTATTCGAAAGCGTTTTGTGGGAGAAGCTGCCTATCCTATGCTTTCCAATCTTCCTTTCTCTAGCGACCGCAAGTGGGGAGCTATGGAGTTAGAGGGTCTGGGGACGGTTTTCTTAGGGGCACCTGAGATGTTGCTGGACTCTGAAGTCCCTGAAGCTAGAGAGGCCTTGGAGCGAGGTTCTCGTGTCTTGGTCTTGGCTCTCAGTCAGGAAAAACTGGACCACCACAAGCCACAAAAACCATCTGATATTCAAGCCTTGGCACTGCTGGAGATCTTGGATCCGATTCGAGAGGGAGCAGCAGAGACTTTGGATTATCTCCGTTCTCAAGAAGTGGGCCTCAAGATTATCTCTGGTGATAATCCGGTCACTGTATCCAGCATTGCCCAGAAGGCCGGTTTTGCGGACTATGACAGCTATGTAGACTGTTCAAAAATCACAGATGAGGAATTGATTGCTATGGCTGAAGAAACAGCTATTTTCGGACGTGTTTCTCCTCATCAAAAGAAACTCATCATCCAAACGCTGAAAAAAGCGGGTCATACAACGGCTATGACAGGAGACGGAGTCAATGATATTCTGGCCCTTCGTGAGGCGGATTGTTCTATCGTAATGGCTGAAGGAGATCCTGCGACTCGTCAGATTGCCAATCTGGTTCTGTTGAACTCAGACTTTAATGATGTTCCTGAGATTCTCTTTGAAGGTCGTCGCGTAGTCAATAACATTGCCCACATTGCACCGATTTTCTTGATTAAGACCATTTATTCCTTCTTGCTCGCTGTGATCTGTATCGCCAGTGTTCTTCTGGGACGTTCTGAATGGATCTTGATTTTCCCTTTCATCCCGATTCAAATTACTATGATCGACCAGTTCGTGGAAGGTTTTCCGCCATTCGTTCTGACCTTTGAGCGAAATATCAAACCTGTCGAGCCAAACTTTCTCAGAAGATCCATGCTTCGTGCCTTACCCAGTGCCCTTATGGTCGTCTTCAGCGTTCTCTTTGTGAAAATATTTGGAACGAGTCAAGGTTGGTCTGAGTTAGAAATCTCAACCCTGCTCTATTATCTCCTTGGGTCTATCGGTTTCTTATCCGTATTTAGAGCCTGCATGCCATTCACCCTCTGGCGTGTGCTCTTGATTGTTTGGTCAGTTGGAGGCTTCCTGGCCACAGCCCTCTTCCCAAGGATTCAAAAACTGCTTGAAATTTCAATTTTGACAGGACAAACGCTACCTGTTTATGGAGCTATGATGCTGGTCTTTACAGTGATTTTCATTCTAACCAGTCGTTACCAAGCGAAAAAATAAAGTAAGACTGCAATTTGTGGATTGCGGTCTTTTTAGGTGCAAGATTGCCAGCTGAAATGTGGTATAATAAGAGGTAACAGAGTTTTGGAAAGTGAGAGAAGATGATTTCAAAGAGATTAGAATTAGTGGCCTCCTTTGTGCCTCAAGGGTCCATTTTACTAGATGTGGGGAGTGACCATGCTTATCTGCCTATCGAATTGGTCGAGAGAGGCCAAATTGAAGCTGCCATTGCAGGTGAGGTCGTGGAAGGTCCCTACCAGTCTGCGGTTAAAAATGTAGAAAGTCACGGGTTAAAGGAGAAAATCCAAGTCCGTTTAGCCAATGGTTTGGCAGCTTTTGAAGAATCTGATCAAGTATCGGTCATCACCATTGCTGGTATGGGCGGGCGATTGATTGCAACGATCCTAGAAGAAGGCTTGGACAAGCTGTCTGGTGTGAAACGTTTAATCCTCCAGCCCAATAATCGTGAAGATGACTTGCGCATCTGGTTGCAAGACAACGGATTTCAGATTGTAGCCGAAAGTATTCTAGAAGAAGCTGGCAAGTTTTATGAAATTCTAGTGGTGGAAGCGGGACAAATGAAGCTATCAGCTAGTGATGTTCGCTTTGGACCTTTCTTGTCCAAAGAAGTCAGCCCAGTTTTCGTTCAAAAGTGGCAGAGAGAAGCAGCTAAGTTAGAGGTTGCCCTCAGTCAAATCCCAGAAAAAAATCTGGAGGAACGTCAAGTTTTAGTAGATAAAATTCAAGCCATTAAGGAGGTACTCCATGCTAGCAAGTGAAGTCATTAAACGCTATGAAGCCTTTTGCCCTCAGGAATTGTCTATGGAGGGTGACAGTCATGGTCTGCAAATCGGTACTTTGGAAAAGGAGATTCAAAGGGTTATGGTTGCCCTAGACATTCGTGAAGAGACGGTGGCAGAGGCCATTGAAAAGAGTGTGAATTTGATTATCGTTAAGCACGCGCCTATCTTTCGTCCCATCAAGGACTTGGTAGCCAGCCGTCCGCAAAATCAGATTTACATCGACCTGATCAAGCATGACATTGCAGTTTATGTCAGCCATACCAATATTGACATTGTTGAAAATGGTCTCAATGACTGGTTCTGCCAGATGCTAGGCATTGAGGAGACGACTTATCTCCAGGAAACAGGCCCAGAACGTGGGATTGGGCGGATTGGAAATATTCAGCCTCAGACATTTGGGGAATTGGCCCAGCATGTCAAGCAAGTCTTTGGTCTTGATAGTCTTCGCATGGTGCATTATCAAGAGAGTGATTTGAAGAAGCCTATTTCAAGAGTGGCTATCTGTGGTGGTAGTGGGCAGTCTTTCTACTCTGATGCTTTGGCAAAAGGAGCTGATGTCTTTATTACTGGTGATATCTACTACCATACTGCCCAAGACATGCTGTCTGATGGCTTGTTGGCGCTGGACCCAGGCCACTATATTGAAATCCTTTTTGTCGAAAAAATCGCTGAGCTCCTTACTCAATGGAAGGCAGAAAAGGGCTGGGCTATTGATATTGTACCTAGTCAAGCATCGACCAATCCTTTCCACCATATCTAGTTAGAAGGTAAAGACAATGAAAAAAGTTGCCATTATTGGAGCAGGGATTGTAGGTGCTACTGCTGCCTACTACCTCTCCAAAGAAGCAGATTTAGAGGTGACAGCTTTTGACCATGGACAAGGTCAGGCTACCAAGGCAGCAGCGGGAATTATCAGTCCTTGGTTTTCCAAACGCCGTAATAAAGCCTGGTACAAGCTGGCGCGCTTGGGGGCTGACTTTTATGTGGATTTGTTGGCTGATTTAGAAAAGACTGGTCAGGAGATTGACTTTTACCAGCGCTCAGGAGTTTTTCTCCTAAAAAAGTATGAATCCAAGTTGGAAGAGCTCTATCAACTAGCTCTTCAGCGCAGAGAAGAATCTCCCTTGATAGGTCAGTTAGTCATTCTGGATCGAGCGTCTGCAAATGAATTGTTCCATGGTCTGCAAGGATTTGACCGCCTGCTCTATGCTTCTGGTGGAGCGAGAGTAGATGGTCAACTCTTAGTGACTCGTTTGCTGGAAGCCAGTCAAGTCAAGCTGGTCAAAGAAAAAGTGACTCTGACTCCTGTATCATCAGGCTACCAGATTGGGGATTACGTTTTTGATCAGGTCATTTTGGCTACAGGAGCTTGGTTGGGACAAATTTTGGAGCCTTTAGGATATGAGGTAGATGTTCGTCCCCAAAAAGGACAACTCCGAGATTATCAACTTACCCTAGATATGGAATCATACCCTGTGGTCATGCCAGAAGGGGAGTGGGATTTGATTCCTTTTGCTGGTGGGAAATTATCCCTAGGAGCTACCCATGAAAACGACATGGGATTTGACTTGACGGTAGATGAACCCTTGCTCCAACAAATGGAAGAAGCAGCCTTGCCATACTATCCAGCCTTGGCTGAAGCTACTATAAGAGGTGAGCGAGTAGGAATCCGTGCTTATACCAGTGATTTTTCACCATTTTTTGGGCAAGTTCCAGGCTTAGCAGGTGTCTATGCGGCTAGCGGACTAGGGTCATCAGGTCTCACAACGGGTCCTATCATTGGTTACCATCTAGCCCAACTGATCCAAGATAAGGAGTTGACCTTAGATCCAGTAAACTATCCAATTGCAAACTATGTTAAACGAGTAAAAAGTGAATAAAATTTTACTGAAATTTTAGCAGGTGGTTTAGGATGGCAAATGACATTCCCTATCAAAAATGGTAAAATAAGAAAAAATAATTCGAGAATCGAGGAAAGAAGATGCAAGAAAAGATTTTGGTAACGGGTGGAGCAGGTTTTATCGGAACCCACACAGTTATTGAGTTAATCCAAGCGGGTCATCAAGTTGTTGTAGTGGATAATCTTGTCAATAGCAATCGTAAGAGTTTAGAAGTTGTTGAAAAAATTACAGGAGTTGAGATTCCTTTCTATGAGTCAGATATCCGTGACACAGATACCCTCAGAGATATTTTCAAGCAGGAAGAACCGACTGGTGTCATTCACTTTGCGGGTTTGAAGGCTGTTGGTGAATCAACACGTATCCCTCTTGCCTATTATGACAATAATATCGCAGGAACTGTCAGCCTTTTGAAAGCTATGGAAGAAAACAACTGTAAGAACATCATCTTCAGTTCTTCTGCGACAGTTTACGGAGACCCTCATACGGTTCCAATCTTAGAAGATTTCCCACTTTCAGTGACCAATCCATACGGTCGTACTAAGCTCATGTTAGAGGAGATTTTGACCGATATCTACAAGGCAGACTCAGAATGGAATGTGGTCTTACTTCGTTACTTTAACCCAATCGGTGCTCATGAAAGTGGAGACTTGGGAGAAAATCCTAACGGAATTCCAAACAATCTCTTACCTTATGTTTCACAAGTAGCAGTTGGCAAACTAGAGCAAGTGCAAGTGTTTGGAGATGATTACGATACTGAAGATGGAACCGGGGTTCGTGACTATATCCACGTTGTAGACCTAGCCAAAGGTCACGTTGCAGCTCTTAAAAAACTCCAAAAAGGTTCAGGTCTTAATATTTATAACCTTGGAACTGGTAAAGGATATTCTGTTCTTGAAATTATCCAAAACATGGAAAAAGCGGTGGGACGTCCTATTCCTTACCGCATCGTAGAACGCCGCCCAGGTGATATCGCTGCCTGCTACTCAGACCCTGCAAAAGCCAAGGCAGAACTGGGCTGGGAAGCTGAACTCGACATCACTCAAATGTGTGAAGATGCATGGCGTTGGCAAAGCAAGCATCCAAATGGATTTGAAGACTAAGATGATGATTTCGATCATTGTCCCTTGTTTAAACGAAGAGGAAGTACTTCCTCTTTTTTATCAGTCTGTTGAAGATTTGCTTCCAGAATTGGGAGCAGAGATTGAGTATGTTTTTGTGGACGATGGCTCAAGCGATGGGACCTTGGAGCTTTTGAAGTCCTATCGGGTGCAAAATCCTGCGGTACGTTATGTCTCATTCTCACGAAATTTTGGGAAAGAGGCGGCCTTATACGCAGGTTTGCAGCATGCAACTGGAGACTTGGTGGTCGTGATGGATGCAGACCTTCAGGATCCTCCTAGTATGCTACTTGAGATGAAAGCCTTACTAGACCAGAATGCAGACTTAGACTGTGTTGGGACGCGGAGAACCAGTCGGGAGGGAGAACCCTTTTTCCGTAGTTTCTGTGCCGATCTCTTTTACCGTCTCATGCAAAAAATCAGCCCAGTAGCTCTGCCCTCGGGTGTCCGTGATTTTCGCATGATGAGAAGGTCTGTGGTAGATGCTATTTTAACCTTAACCGAGTCCAATCGTTTTTCTAAGGGGCTCTTTGCTTGGGTTGGTTTCCGAACGCACTATCTTGACTATCCAAATGTCGAAAGACAGGCTGGCAAAACCAGTTGGAGTTTTAGACAACTCTTTTTCTACTCGATTGAAGGGATTCTCAACTTTTCAGATTTTCCCTTGAGTATAGCCTTTGTAGCGGGACTCCTATCTTGTTTTATTTCTTTTATGATGACTGTTTTTGTGGTGTTTCGGACCCTTATCTTGGGGAATCCGACATCTGGCTGGACCTCTCTGATGGCTGTCATTCTCTTTCTTGGAGGGATTCAACTTCTGACCATTGGGATTCTAGGCAAGTATATCAGTAAGATTTATCTGGAGACCAAAAAAAGACCACTCTATCTCATTAAAGAAAAAAGTGATCTTTCTATTTTGAAGGAAAAATAACCGAAAAAGACTATAATTTTACCTAGAAATATGCTAAACTAATAGATGAAGGGGTTAAAGTGATAAAAAGAATCTACAATATCAATCTCCCTTTTAAACTATGACGGATCTTTTAGAAGTGCACGTGTAGGACAATTTTTGATGGCCTCCAGAACATCGCTGGTCTCAGCGATTTCTCTTTGCAATTCAACTGGATCATCGTAAAATCGAACGATTCCATTATCGTGGTAATCAAAGAGTTCAGAATAGGTTTGGCAAAGCCCACAGGCGATGCATCGTTCAGGTATAAGTATGAGTTTCATATTTATATTGTAATAAGAAAGTTTAAAAAATACAAGGAGTAAGGTATGGAAAAAGAACCATGGCAAGAAGATATTTATGAAAATAATGAGGAAGAATCAAGATCAGAACGTCGTCACCGTAAACAAAAGGGAAAAGGCGTTGTTGCCAATCGTGTCTTGACCGTTCTAGCTAGCCTCTTCTTTGTGATCGTTGTAGCGATGGTTGTCGTATTGATTTATCTTTCTACTGGAGGAAGTAACCGTACGGCAGCTTTGAAGGATTTTTATGATTCTTCAGCTCCATCGTCAACCTCTAAAGTGGAAGAGTCTTCTTCCTCTACTAGTAAAGCTCAAGAAACGAAAGAATCAACTCCTTCAGAAAGTAGTTCTGAAGAACACACAGATGGAGAAGGAACGCTTACTGTGCAACCTGGAGAAGGAGAAGCAGCTCTCGCTCAGCGTGCAGGGATTTCCATTGCCCAGCTAGAAGCTCTGAATCCTTCTCATATGTCATCAGGAACTTGGTTTGCCAACCCTGGTGATGTCATCAAGACTAGATAGGAGTCGGAAATGAAGACAATTCAAATTGCTATTGATGGTCCTGCTTCCAGTGGTAAGAGTACGGTCGCAAAGATTATTGCTAAGGATTTTGGTTACACTTATCTCGATACAGGCGCTATGTACCGTGCTGCGACTTATATAGCGCTCAAGCACCAGTTGGATGCAGGAAATGTAGACCAACTTCTTGAGCTTCTTAACCAACACCCTATTAGTTTTGGTCGTTCAGAAACAGGTGAGCAACTTGTTTTTGTAGGGGATGTTGATATTACTCATCCGATCCGTGAAAATGAAGTGACCAACAAGGTTTCAAGCATTGCTGCCATTCCTGAGGTGCGTGAGAAACTGGTTTCGCTCCAGCAAGAGATTGCTCAGCAAGGTGGTATTGTCATGGATGGGCGTGATATCGGGACAGTTGTATTACCACAAGCTGAACTCAAGATCTTCCTAGTAGCCTCTGTTGAAGAAAGAGCAGAGCGTCGTTACAAGGAAAATATTGCTAAAGGGATTGAGACTGACTTGGAAACTTTGAAAGAAGAGATTGCTGCGCGTGACTACAAGGATAGTCATCGTGAAACCTCACCTCTCAAACAGGCTGAGGATGCAGTTTACCTTGACACAACTGGACTAAGTATCCAAGAAGTGGTCGAAAAAATTGAATCTGAAGCAAAAAAATATATGTCCTAGGGACGAGAGGAGCAGGCTAAATGAAGCCTGCTCCTTTTCTCTCTTTTGTGCGCGTTTCAAAACAGTCTTTTTGGGAGAATTTTGATAAAATAGTAATATCAATAAAAAGGACGGAAGCATGACAAAGAAAATCATAGCCATTTGGGCCCAAGATGAAAAAGGGGTGATTGGGAAGGAAAATCGTCTCCCATGGCATTTGCCAGCAGAGTTGCAACATTTTAAGGAAACAACTTTAAATCACGCCATCTTGATGGGACGAGTGACCTTTGATGGAATGGGGCGTCGTCTGCTTCCCAAACGCCAAACCTTGATTTTGACACGAAACAGTGATGAAGTCGTGGATGGAGCGCTCGTGTTTCAAGATGTGAAGTCTGTTTTAACTTGGTATCAGAGTCAGGAAAAAAATCTCTATATCATTGGTGGAAAACAGATTTTTCAGGCTTTTGAGCCCTATTTAGATGAAATCATCGTGACACAGATTCATGCTCAGGTAGAGGGAGATACCTATTTCCCTGAGGAGTTTGACTTGTCTCGTTTTGAGACAGTCGCAAGCAAATCTTATACCCGAGATGAGAAAAACGACTATGATTTCACCATCCAATACCGAAAGAGAAAGGAAGTCTAATGGAGCGCAGTATATTTGGATTTTTTACAGCTTTTTTGTGTGTAATCTGTATTTTGACTGGAGCACAGGCTTTTCGTAAGAAGCGCTATGGACTATCTGCCTTACTCTGGTTGAATGCTTTTACCAATCTGGTAAACAGTGTCCATGCTTTTTATATGACCTTATTTTAGATAGAATGATAAATTAGAATGGAAGGAAATCATGCCTACAAATAGGAAAAATGATATGATGGTTTATTGCTCATTTTGTGGCAAAAGCCAAGAAGAAGTAAAGAAAATAATCGCTGGGAACAATGCCTTTATCTGTAATGAATGTGTGGAGTTGGCTCAGGAAATCATTCGGGAGGAGTTGGCCGAGGAAGTCTTGGCAGACTTGTCTGAAGTGCCAAAACCAATCGAGCTCCTCAATATCTTGAACCACTATGTGATTGGTCAAGATCGTGCTAAACGTGCCTTGGCTGTGGCTGTATACAACCACTACAAACGCATCAATTTCCACGATACGCGTGAAGAGTCAGAAGATGTGGATTTGCAGAAGTCAAACATCTTGATGATTGGTCCAACTGGTTCTGGGAAAACTTTCTTGGCCCAGACTTTGGCTAAGAGCTTGAATGTGCCTTTCGCTATTGCAGATGCAACAGCTCTGACTGAGGCTGGGTATGTGGGTGAGGACGTGGAAAACATCCTCCTCAAACTCTTGCAGGCTGCTGACTTTAACATCGAACGTGCAGAGCGTGGGATTATCTACGTGGATGAAATTGACAAGATTGCCAAGAAGAGCGAGAATGTGTCTATCACACGTGACGTTTCGGGTGAAGGGGTGCAACAAGCCCTTCTCAAGATTATTGAGGGGACTGTAGCCAGCGTACCGCCTCAAGGTGGACGCAAACATCCACAACAAGAGATGATTCAGGTAGATACTAAAAATATCCTCTTTATCGTGGGTGGTGCTTTTGATGGCATCGAAGAGATCGTTAAACAACGTTTAGGTGAAAAAGTTATCGGTTTCGGCCAAAATAATAAAGCGATTGACGAAAATAGCTCATACATGCAAGAAATTATCGCTGAAGATATTCAAAAATTCGGTATTATTCCTGAGTTGATTGGACGCTTGCCTGTCTTTGCAGCTCTTGAGCAATTGACGGTCGATGACTTGGTTCGCATCTTGAAAGAACCAAGAAATGCCTTGGTCAAACAATACCAAACCTTGCTTTCTTATGATGATGTCGAGTTGGAATTTGACGACGAAGCCCTACAAGAAATCGCCAATAAGGCTATCGAACGCAAGACAGGGGCGCGTGGTCTTCGCTCCATCATCGAAGAAACCATGCTAGATGTTATGTTTGAAGTACCGAGTCAGGAAAATGTGAAACTGGTTCGCATCACAAAAGAAGCTGTTGATGGAACGGATAAACCAATCCTAGAAACAGCCTAGAGGTGATTATGGAAATCAATACACACAATGCTGAAATCTTGCTCAGTGCAGCCAACAAGTCCCACTATCCGCAGGATGACCTGCCGGAGGTTGCTCTAGCAGGGCGTTCAAATGTTGGCAAGTCTAGCTTTATCAACACCATGTTGAACCGCAAGAATCTGGCTCGTACATCAGGGAAACCTGGAAAAACCCAGCTACTCAACTTCTTTAACATTGATGACAAGATGCGCTTTGTGGATGTACCAGGTTATGGCTATGCCCGCGTTTCCAAAAAGGAACGTGAAAAGTGGGGGCGCATGATTGAGGAGTACCTGACGACTCGGGAAAATCTCCGTGCCGTGGTCAGTCTGGTGGATCTCCGCCACGACCCGTCAGCAGATGATGTGCAGATGTACGAATTTCTCAAGTATTATGAGATTCCGATTATCATTGTTGCGACCAAGGCGGACAAGATTCCTCGTGGTAAATGGAACAAGCACGAATCAGCAATCAAAAAGAAATTAAACTTTGATCCAAGTGACGACTTCATCCTCTTTTCATCTGTCAGCAAGGCAGGGATGGATCAGGCTTGGGATGCAATATTAGAAAAATTGTGAGGGAAAGAAATGGCAAAAACAATTCATACAGACAAAGCTCCAAAAGCAATCGGATCTTATGTTCAAGGAAAAATCGTTGGCAATCTTTTGTTTGCGAGCGGTCAAGTTCCTCTATCTCCTGAAACTGGAGAAATTGTAGGAGAAACGATCCAAGAACAGACCGAACAAGTTTTGAAAAATATCGGTGCTATTTTGGCTGAAGCAGGAACAGACTTTGACCATGTTGTCAAAACAACTTGCTTCTTGAGCGATATGAACGACTTTGTTCCTTTTAACGAGGTTTACCAGACTGCCTTTAAAGAGGAGTTCCCAGCTCGTTCAGCTGTAGAGGTTGCACGTCTTCCTCGTGATGTAAAAGTCGAAATTGAAGTGATCGCAGAGATTGGATAAGCTAGTTGAAGTTTGGCTCTGCCAAACTTTTTTTGATATAAGGAGAGATAGATGACAAAAAAACAACTTCACCTGGTAATTGTGACAGGGATGAGTGGTGCAGGGAAAACGGTAGCCATTCAGTCTTTCGAGGATTTGGGATATTTCACCATTGACAATATGCCGCCAGCCCTCTTACCAAAGTTTTTGCAGTTGGTTGAAACTAAAGATGATGATCATAAACTGGCCTTGGTAGTCGATATGCGGAGCCGTTCCTTCTTTTCAGAGATTCAGACCGTTTTGGATGAATTGGAAAACCAAGATGATTTGGACTTCAAAATCCTCTTTTTAGACGCAGCAGATAAGGAATTGGTAGCACGCTATAAGGAAACCAGACGAAGTCACCCTCTAGCTGCAGATGGTCGGATTTTAGATGGCATCAAGCTGGAACGTGAACTCTTGGCACCTTTGAAAAACATGAGCCAAAATGTGGTGGATACGACAGAGTTAACTCCGCGTGAACTTCGTAAAACCATTGCTGAGCAATTTTCGGACCAAGAACAAGCCCAGTCTTTCCGTATAGAAGTCATGTCTTTTGGATTCAAGTATGGTATCCCTATTGATGCAGACTTGGTTTTTGATGTCCGTTTTTTGCCAAACCCATACTACCTTCCGGAACTCCGCAATCAGACAGGTGAGGATCAAGCAGTTTATGACTATGTGATGAATCATGAAGAGTCTGAAAGTTTCTATCAGCACTTACTCGCCTTGATTGAGCCTATTTTGCCAAGTTACAAAAAAGAAGGCAAGTCTGTTTTAACTATTGCAGTAGGATGTACAGGTGGACAACACCGTAGTGTTGCCTTTGCAAAACGAATCGCTGAGGACCTTGCTAAAAACTGGCCTGTCAATGAAAGCCATCGTGACAAAGACAGAAGAAAGGAAACGGTAAACCGTTCATGAGAAAACCAAAGATAACGGTAATTGGTGGAGGAACTGGTATCCCCGTCATTTTGAAAAGCTTGCGAGAAAAGGATGTTGATATTGCGGCCATCGTAACGGTAGCTGATGATGGTGGATCTTCTGGTGAACTAAGAAAGAATATCCAACAGCTGACACCACCAGGTGATCTTCGCAATGTCCTGGTGGCCATGTCGGATATGCCTAAATTTTATGAGAAGGTTTTTCAGTACCGCTTTTCAGAAGAGGCTGGAGCTTTTGCGGGCCATCCGCTAGGAAATATCATCATAGCAGGGCTTTCTGAAATGCAAGGGTCTACCTACAATGCTATGCAATTACTCAGTAAGTTCTTTCACACAACAGGAAAGATCTACCCCTCAAGCGATCATCCTTTGACACTGCATGCAGTCTTTAAAGACGGTTCTGAGGTGGCAGGTGAGAGCCACATTGCAGATCATCCAGGCATGATCGACCATGTCTATGTGACCAATACTCTGGATGATGAAACACCGCAAGCCAGTCGTCGAGTAGTCAATACCATTCTCGAGAGTGACATGATCGTCTTGGGGCCTGGTTCCCTCTTTACATCGATTTTGCCCAATATTGTCATCGAGGAGATTGGGCAAGCACTCTTGGAGACTAAGGCAGAGATAGCCTATGTCTGCAATATCATGACCCAGCGTGGGGAAACAGAGCACTTTTCAGACAGTGACCACGTGGAAGTCCTCCATAGACATCTAGGTCGGCCTTTTATTGATACGGTCTTGGTCAATATCGAAAAGGTTCCTAGAGAATACATGAATACCAACCGTTTTGATGAATATTTGGTTCAGGTAGAGCATGACTTTGCTGGTCTTTGCAAGCAGGTTCCTCGTGTGATTTCATCCAACTTCCTTCGTTTGGAAAATGGAGGTGCCTTCCATGATGGCGATTTGATTGTAGACGAATTGATGCGCATTATACAGGTGAGGAAATGAGTTTCACAGTTGCAGTAAAAGAGGAAATTCTTGGTCAACACCATCTCAGTCGTCATGAACTATCGGCCATTATCAAGATGTCTGGCAGTATTGGTCTCTCGATTTCGGGGCTGACCTTGTCAGTCGTGACTGAAAATGCCAAGTTGGCTCGTCACCTTTATGAATCCTTTCTCCATTTCTATGATATCAAGTCAGAGATTCGTCACCATCAGAGAAGCAATCTTCGTAAGAATCGTGTCTATACGGTCTATACCGATGAGAGGGTGCAGGAGCTTTTAGCTGACTTGCGGCTTGCGGATTCCTTCTTTGGTTTGGAGACAGGTATTGATCCCGATATTTTAGCAGATGAGGAGGCTGGACGTGCCTATCTATGTGGGGCCTTTTTGGCAAATGGTAGCATCCGAGATCCTGAGTCTGGCAAGTACCAGTTGGAGATTAGTTCCGTTTATCTGGACCATGCCCAAGGATTAGCCTCTCTTCTTCAGCAGTTTTTGCTGGATGCCAAGGTTATTGAACGCAAGAAAGGTGCAGTTACCTATCTCCAACGCGCAGAAGACATCATGGATTTCTTGATCGTGATTGGGGCCATGCAGGCGCGTGATAATTTTGAGCGCGTCAAGATTTTGCGTGAAACTCGTAATGATCTCAATCGAGCCAATAACGCTGAAACAGCCAATATCGCTCGAACGGTTTCTGCTAGTATGAAGACTATCAACAATATCAGTAAAATCAAAGATAGAATGGGTTTGGAAAATTTACCAGTGGATTTGCAGGAGGTAGCTCAGTTGCGAATCCAGCACCCAGACTATTCTATCCAGCAGTTGGCAGATAGCTTGAGCAATCCCTTGACCAAAAGTGGCGTCAACCACAGACTCAGAAAAATAAACAAGATTGCAGATGAATTATAAAACCACGAATCGGTTGATCCGTGGTTCTTTTCTTGAGGTTATTAAATTGAGAAGAATTTTAAAGGAAGCCAACTCCATAATCTATGGTATACTATAGATGAGTTATACTGTAGCACAAAGGAGGAAACATGAAAATATCTAAAAAAAGTATGATTATTTTATTCAGCATTTTAGCAGTGATTGGAATAGCAGTAGGAGGTTGTAGCATGCACCAATACCAAAAGAAACAAGAAATGATTGCCATTGCGACAAGCGACGAGGCAAAGAAGGTTTATGAAAATCATATGAGGGTAAATGATCCTAAAGCATTAACAGAAGATGGAATCATTAAATCATATGATATTGATACAGAAACTTTAGAGTATAATCCAATGGGAGGACTAATGGTAAGGATATATTTTAATAATGATAAGGAATTAGATTTTCACTTTGGATTAATAAAAGATAATTCAGGGAATTATGAATCTTATGGATATACTGTATCACCTAAATTATCATCTATGTTAAAGGAATCTAAAAAATGAGAAAATATGTCGATGATTCACATCTTCAGATAGCAATGACTGAATATAACGATAACTCAATTAATCATGAGGTTAAGGACCAATATGAAAGAGAACTTGGCACGGTCACCCAAGTCTACAACAATACCACAGGAGCTGGTGAGCAGGTTTATGCAGTTGTAAAAAATTCTGACGAAGAAGCTGAGGATGTAGAGGAAAATTATGCTATACTATGAGTAAGTTAGTCCCTAATTTATTGATAGGATAGCATAAAGGAGGCGCCATGAAAAAACCTAAAAAAAGTATGATTATTTTATTCAGCATTTTAGCAGTAATTGGAATCACAATAGGAGGTTGTAGCATGCACCAATACCAAAAGAAACAAGAAATGCTTGCCATCGCGACCAGCGATGAGGCGAAGAAGGTTTATGAACATTTTATGAAATCGAAAGATCCTAATGCATTTACTAATGCAGGTGTCATCCAGGATTATGTTGTTGATGAAAGTAGCTTAGATTATAATCCAATGGGAGGATTGATGGTTTCGGTGGTTATCAACAAAGATAATGAATTAAATATAAATTATAATTTGATTGAAAACAAAGATGGCTCATACCATTCAGCATATTATTCTACTTCACCAAAATTATCCAAACTTTTGAAAGGAAATAATGAATGACACAAAATTATATTAAAGAAAATAACCTTCAAACTGCAATGGCAGAGTATCAGGATAATATGGGCGAGGAAAGAACTTTATATGACCAATATGAAAGAGAACTTGGCACTGTCACCCAAGTCTACAACAATACTACAGGAGCTGGCGAACAGGTTTATGCAGTTGTAAAAAATCCCAATGAAAAAGCTGATAAGGTACAGGAAGTAACGGTCCTTTTTCGTGGTTCTACGGGTCCAGATCATTTTTGGGAAGAAACAGCGGATTTCTGGAATGACTGGGCAGAAAACGATGCAGTTATAGCCAAGAGAATTATGTTGCAAAAAGACCCTAGCTATCAAGACAAGTCTACCGAACAGCTAAAGGCTTCTGCAAGAGCATTAAAAGACATCATGGAAAAATATCCCAATGCCAAAATTAATGTCTATGGGCATTCACTCGGTTCTATGGATGCTCAGTATTCTATGGCTGCCCTACAGGCAGATCAAGTCAAACGTATCCAACAGGCTTATATCTATAACGGCCCAGATATCTATAGGATACTAAGCCCTGAACAAAGGAAAGTTGTAGACTCTATTAAGACGAGGATCCATAACTATGCTGACCCAGATGATCCTATCAGTATGGTTGGTAGGGATATGGTCAAGGGAAGTATCGGATCGGTTGGCTTAGTTTATTACGTGGATAGTACAAAAGAAGACTTTGTGAACCAACACATGACTTATGGCTACCAGCTGGATAAAAATGGGAAGATCAAAATACTGTCAAATACCAGTACGGTCATTTATAATGACTATTTACTCCAGATGGATAACTATACACTACTCAAAGAGAAACTATCAGAAGGTGGTTATACAAAGGAAGAGCAATTGTTCCTGGATTCGGAGCAAGCAGGTATTGCAGCAGCAAGCATCAGTCTAATGTCTACAGAGGGAAAAAGTATCATCAAAAGTATAAGAGATGAAGCGGTAGAAGATGCAAGAAAAGTATTTGCTTCCCGTAGACAAGTTCCTTGGGGCTTTATCCTTAGTCCGTCAGAAATGGAAAATGCATATATAGAAGGAGGAGCTACCTATGAAACGACTATCGGGGTTATTGAGAAACTATTAGATCCAGTTGTTGATAAGATATCGCAATTGGAAAAAGACTGTATAGATTTAGAAACTCAGACCAAGAAAGGTATTCAAAAGAAATTAGAAACAGATAAGGAGTTGGCTGAAAAATTTAGACAATGGAAAAAATTGACATGATAGACCAAGAGATTTGGAAAAAGAGACGGCAATTAGAAAAATTGGAGGAAGACTATTATCACTCACGCAAAAAAATAGAGAATGAAAAAGAAGAGTGTGATTATAGATTAAATGATTTGCGTCGGATGCTTGAGGAAAAGCATACAGTAGCAAGTCATATGCTGAGTCAGATAGAAGGAGACACTTCTATGCTATACTATCAGCTGAATCAACTAGCTACAGATTATAGTCAGCAAATGGATTTAGCATATAGAAAAAGACTTGATCAGCTAGAAATAGAAGAAATAAAAGCAAAACAAAAATATAGTCGAGAATACCGTGAGCTTGATGAAGAACTAACTCGAATTCTGGCTAAACAAAGACATATACAAGATAAAAGAGAGTAACGCAGATGGATTTATTTAATTATATATTTGATTTTGTCTCTGGTGTGGATGATGGTTTTCGTGAAATAGAAAAAGAAATTGAGCGTTTATTTGTTAGGCAGATATTGGCTCCTGCTAAAAAGTATGAAATTAATCAAATCGAGCAAGAATCTAAGAAAAATACTCGTTTGACCATTAATAGTATCCAAGAAAGTCTAAGTGCGGTAAATAATAAAATAGATGTATCTATGAAGGGCGAGTTTGCCTCAAAAGTTATTGAGACCATAGATAGCAAAAAGAAAGAATACGAGAAAGTGTTGGAGGAGTAAAGATAGAAGACTTAAAAATCAGGGAGTATAGATGAATTATAAAACCACGGATTGTTGATTCGTGGTTGTTTTTCTTATAAGCTTGTTGAGTGTTTTGGTTGCACTTTTTGCTCAGGGTCGATGTAGTTAATGGCATTGTTCACAGCTGTTGGAGCTTCACCCAGTCCTGTCGCAATCAAATCAATTTTTCCTTCATAGTAACAGCAGTCCCCGATGGCGTAGATACCTACTTGACTGGATTCTTGCTTGCTGTTGACAATAATCTTGTGGCGGTTGAGGTCCAGACCCCAATTTTTAAGATTGCCGACAGATGATTTGAAACCATAGTTGACAAAGAGGTGGTCTACCTCAATAGTTTCAGTTTCATCTGATTTGACTTTGCTGATTTCTAGTTTATCGAGTGTTTTTCCATCTCCAAGAAGTTGGCTAGGAACGAATGGTGTCTTGATAGTCACAGATGATTCTTGCAGGGCTTGCACACTGTGTTCCAAGGCGCGGAAGTTATCTCGCCGGTGAACGAGAGTAGTTGGGGCAATTTTTTCAAAAGCCAATGCCCAGTCAACTGCTGAGTCCCCTCCACCAAGGATGGTTACTTTTTTACCAGCGTATTGCTGGATGTTGGAAACGTGGTAGTGGATATTTTCATAGTCCTCAACACCTTCTAATTCGAGTGGACGTGGTTTAAAGGCACCGCCTCCCATAGCAATGATGACGGTTTTAGTCAGGTGGCTTCCCTTGTTGGTTGTGATGCTAAATCCTTCATCTTGTTTCTCAATCTCAAGAACCGTTTCATTGAGGTGAATAGGTGTGTCGAAGCCATCTAGCTGCTCAAGCAGACGATTGGTTAACTCTTCTCCAGTTAGATTTGGGAAACCTGGCACATCAAGGATTTGTTTTTCAGGATAGAGGATGGCAGGCTGGCCACCGAGCTGGGGAAGAGAGTCGATGATTTGGACTTTGGCTTGGCGTAGGTAGGCGTAAAAGGCAGCAAAGAGGCCGACAGGGCCGCCACCAACAATGGTAATATCATAGAGTTGAGACATGATTTCTCCTTCGTTTTTTCTAGTCAGTTTATTTTATCATAATTTTGCTTAATTTAAAATGAAGTAGGATAGAGAAAAAATGGGCAAAAAATGGTATAATAGTTCGGAACGTGTTTTGACAGGGAGGAGGCCAGGGATGAATTTTCAACAATTATCGAATTTCCAATACTGGACGAGTTTGTTTTCAAGCCCTTGGACTATAGTCATCAATCTGATTGATATTCTCATTGTGACTTATATTTTGTATCATTTTACAAAGGCCATTGCAGGTACCAAAATCATGGTCTTGGTTCGGGGAGTTTTGATCTTTATTTTAGCTCAGATTCTTTCTAATATGATTGGTTTAACGACTATTTCTTGGTTGATCAATCAGATCATCACCTACGGGGTCATCGCAGCGGTGGTCATCTTTTCACCAGAGATTCGGACTGGTTTGGAACGGTTGGGTCGGGCAACGGATTTCTTTGCCAATGCTCCGATTAGTGCAGAAGAGCAGATGATTCGTGCCTTTGTCAAATCAGTCGAATACATGAGTCCGCGTAAGATTGGTGCTCTGGTTGCTGTTCAGCGAGTGAGAACCTTGCAGGAATACATCTCAACTGGGATTCCTCTAGATGCGAAAATCTCCTCTGAGTTATTGATTAATATCTTTATCCCCAACACTCCCTTGCACGATGGTGCGGTCATTATCCGAGAAGATCGGATTGCTGTAACTTCAGCCTATCTGCCACTAACTGAAAATACAGAGATTTCCAAGGAGTTTGGAACGCGTCACAGGGCGGCGATTGGTTTGTCGGAAGTATCAGATGCTCTTACATTTGTGGTTTCGGAGGAGACAGGTGGAATCTCAATCACCTATAATGGAGTCTTTAAGCATGATTTGACCTTGGAAGAGTTTGAATCGGAGTTAAGAAGAATCTTACTTCCAAAATCAGAGAAAAAGCAAGGTCTGAAAGAGCGCTTGCTAGGAGGATTGAAACATGAGAAAAAATAGTCTTTATATTATTTCTTCCTTCTTTTTCGCCTGCATCCTCTTTATCTACGCGACTTCTACAAACTACCAGAATAATAATAGTGCCAGACAGGTGCGGACGGAAACCTATACCAATACAGTACTCAATGTACCAATTGATATTCGCTATGACAGTGATCAGTACTTTATTAGTGGCTTCACGTCAGAAGTAACGGTTTTCTTGACAGGTTCCAATCGAGTTGCTTTGGCAAGTGAAATGCAGGAAAGTACGCGCAAATTCAAGGTGACAGCTGACTTGACAAATGCTGGTGTTGGAACAGTAGAAGTTCCTCTAACCATAGAAAATCTACCGAGTGGTTTGACGGCTGTTGCAACTCCGCAAAAGATAACAGTGAAGGTCGGTAAAAAAGCAAAACGAGACAATGTAATCGTTGTGCCAGAGATAGATCCTAGCCAGATTGATTCTCGCGTGAAAATCGACACAGTCACTGTTTCAGACGAGAAAGTGACGGTTATTAGTGACGAGGAGACTCTCTCTAGAGTAGATCGTGTCATTGCCATCTTACCGACGAGTGAACGGATAACGGGTAACTACTCGGCTTCTGTTCCTATACAAGCAGTTGATAAAAATGGAAATGTCTTGCCAAGTGTCATTATGCCGTTTGACACAACTATGAAAATTACAACGAAACCAGCATCGTCTAGCTCGAGCTCATCATCAACGAGCTCATCATCAACGAGCTCCTCAGCTAGTAGTTCGTCTTCAACGAGTTCAGAAACGAAACCAGACTCGTCTAAACAAGAATAAAAAAATAACAGAAAAGGATGATTAACAAAATGGGTAAATATTTTGGGACTGATGGAGTCCGTGGAGAAGCAAACGTAGAATTGACGCCAGAATTGGCCTTTAAACTGGGACGTTTTGGTGGTTATGTTCTTAGCCAACATGAAACGGAAGCCCCTAAAGTCTTTGTAGGACGTGATACACGTATCTCAGGAGAAATGTTAGAATCTGCCTTGGTGGCAGGCCTTCTATCAGTAGGGATTCACGTCTACAAACTCGGTGTCCTTGCAACACCAGCAGTAGCTTACTTGGTTAAAACAGAGGGAGCTAGTGCGGGTGTCATGATTTCAGCGAGTCACAACCCAGCCCTTGATAATGGGATTAAGTTCTTTGGTGGGGATGGCTTCAAACTTGATGATGAAAAAGAAGCAGAAATCGAAGCCTTGCTAGATGCTACCGAAGACACTCTTCCACGCCCAAGTGCGGAAGGCTTGGGAACCTTGGTGGACTATCCAGAAGGCTTGCGTAAGTATGAAGGTTACCTAGTTTCAACTGGAACTCCTCTTGAGGGAATGAAAGTGGCTTTGGATACAGCAAACGGTGCAGCGTCTACAAGTGCCCGTCAGATTTTCGCTGATCTTGGTGCTCAGTTGACAGTTATCGGTGAGACACCAGATGGTCTTAATATCAACTTGAATGTGGGTTCAACACACCCAGAATCTCTTCAAGAAGTTGTTAAAGAAAGCCAGTCAGCTATCGGTTTGGCCTTTGACGGAGACAGTGACCGCTTGATTGCTGTTGATGAAAATGGTGACATCGTTGATGGTGATAAGATCATGTACATCATCGGAAAATACCTTTCTGAAAAAGGCCAGTTGGCTCAAAACACCATCGTGACAACGGTTATGTCTAACCTTGGCTTCCATAAGGCCTTGGAGAGTGCTGGTATTAACAAGGCAGTGACTGCTGTTGGTGACCGCTATGTCGTTGAAGAAATGAGAAAATCAGGCTACAACCTTGGTGGTGAACAGTCTGGTCACGTTATCTTGATGGACTACAATACAACTGGTGATGGTCAATTATCAGCTGTTCAATTGACTAAAATCATGAAAGAAACAGGCAAGAGCTTGTCTCAACTAGCATCAGAAGTGACGATTTACCCGCAAAAACTGGTCAATATCCGAGTGGAAAATGCCATGAAAGAAAAAGCCATGGAAGTACCAGCCATTAAAACTATCATCGAAAAGATGGAAGAAGAAATGGCAGGGAACGGCCGTATCCTTGTCCGCCCAAGTGGAACAGAACCCCTCTTGCGCGTCATGGCAGAAGCCCCAACAACAGAAGAAGTGAACTACTATGTAGATACGATTGCGGATGTAGTTCGAGCTGAAATCGGAATTGACTAAAGCCTAGAAAACTAGATGAAATGATAAAAATGTGGTACAATTGCATAGTAATTGTAGCAATGGGAGAGAAAAATGAATCTTAAACGAGAACAAGAATTTGTTAGCCAGTATCACTTTGATGCTCGTAACTTTGAATGGGAAAATGAAAATGGAGCCCCTGAAACCAAGGTAGACGTGAACTTTCAGTTGCTCCAACATGACCAAGAAAACCAAGTGACTTCTTTAGTCGTTATCTTGAGTTTCATGATTGTCTTTGACAAATTTGTCATCAGTGGAACGATTTCCCAAGTTAACCATGTGGAAGGTCGCATTGTTAACGAACCAAGCGAATTTAACCAAGAAGAAGTCGAAACCTTGGCACGTCCATGTTTGAACATGCTCAACCGTTTGACGTATGAAGTAACAGAAATCGCATTGGATCTTCCAGGGATCAATTTGGAGTTTTAGTCATGAAATTAGCTGTCATTACAGATTCTTCAGCCCATTTAGAGGAGAAGACGCTGCAAAGAGAGAATCTATTTATCTTGGATATTCCTGTTAATATTGATGGGGAGGAGTATGTCGAAGGTGTCAATCTGACTGCTGAGGAATTTTATCAAAAAATGGCTCAGTCTACAGAATTGCCTAAAACTAGTCAACCAAGTATTGCCAAATTGGATGAGATTCTAAGTTCCTTGAAAGATGAGGGTTATACCCATGTCTTGGGACTCTTTCTTTCGTCAGGAATTTCAGGCTTTTATCAGAACATCCAATACATGTTGGATGAGTATGATGGCTTGACCATTGCCTTTCCAGATACCCATATCACAAGTTCCCCTCTAGGATTTATGGTAGAGAGTGCCTTTGAATGGGCAGAACAGGGCGATAATTTTGCTCAGATTCAGGAGAAGTTGAGGATCCAAATTGCTGATAATTCAGCCTTTATTATAGTAGATGACCTCGATCACTTGGTTAAGGGAGGACGTTTGTCAAATGGGGCAGCCGTCTTAGGGAATCTCCTCAGTATCAAGCCTATCCTTTACTTTAATGACCAAGGGGTGATTGAAGTTTACGAAAAAGTACGTACGGAAAAGAAGGCAATCAAACGTTTGGTAGAAATCATCAAAGAGTTGACAAAAGATGGGGACTACCGTATTACAGTCATTCATGGTAACGCACCTCAAAAGGCGGCAGATTTGCACCAACTCTTGATTGAGAGTGGTGTGAATTCTGAGATTCCAATTGTCAGCTTTGGTAGTGTCATTGGGACCCACCTTGGAGAAGGCAGTATCGCCTTGAGTTATACGCCAGTTGTCTAGATTTGTTTGGGCAGGCTTTGTATCTTAGAAATTGAACACGGACTATCTGCCACTTGAAAAAGATGCCTGTCTTGCCTTTCGTGGAAAGTCAGCACCATTCTCTATTTTTCATGGGCAGCTAACGTCCTTTGTATCTTAGACAGGAGTAGAGATGAGTATTCGAGTAATTATTGCCGGTTTTAAGGGAAAGATGGGTCAAGCTGCTTGTCAGATGGTCTTGGCTGATCCAGACTTGGACTTGGTCGCAGTTTTGGATCCTTTTGAGTCTGAGTCAGAATGGCAGGGAATTCCTGTCTTCAATGATAAGGCTGACTTGGCTGGTTTTGAAGCGGATGTTTGGGTAGATTTTACTACACCAGCCGTTGCCTACGAAAATACACGCTTTGCTCTTGAAAATGGCTTTGCTCCAGTAGTTGGAACAACAGGCTTCACTAGTGACGAAATTGCAGAATTAAAAGCATTTTCCCGTAAGCAAAATTTGGGTGGTTTGATCGCCCCTAACTTTGCCTTGGGAGCTGTTTTGCTTATGCAATTTGCGGCGCAAGCTGCCAAATATTTCCCAAATGTGGAGATTATCGAGCTTCATCATGACAAGAAAAAAGATGCTCCGAGCGGAACAGCCATTAAAACGGCTGAGCTGATGGCGGAAGTTCGGGAATCAATCCAGCAAGGTGCGCCTGATGAGGAAGAATTGATTGCGGGTGCTCGTGGTGCTGACTTTGAAGGCATGCGCATCCATTCGGTCCGTCTACCAGGCTTGGTAGCTCATCAGGAAGTCATCTTTGGCAATCAAGGAGAAGGATTGACCCTCCGTCATGACTCCTATGATCGTAGCTCCTTCATGACAGGGGTGAATTTGGGAATCAAAGAAGTTGTCAAGCGTCATGAGCTTGTCTATGGATTAGAACACTTATTATGAGATTAACGCAAATGCCTTCTGAATTTCAGAAGGCTTTACCAGTATTAGAAAAAATTAAAGAAGCAGGCTTTGAGGCCTATTTTGTTGGGGGTTCTGTCAGAGATGCCCTCCTCAATCGTCCCATCCACGATGTGGATATTGCGACTTCTTCCTATCCAGAGGAAACCAAGAAAATTTTTCCGCGAACAGCCGATATCGGAATCGAGCACGGAACCGTCTTGGTCCTAGATGGGGACGAGGAGTATGAGGTAACAACCTTTCGAACAGAGGATGTCTATGTGGACTATCGTAGACCCAGTGCGGTTTCCTTTGTGCGTTCGCTAGAGGAAGACCTCAAGCGTCGTGATTTCACAGTGAATGCCTTTGCTTTGGATGAAACAGGCGAAATCATTGACTTGTTCCATGGTTTAGAAGATTTGAAAAACCAAGTCTTGCGAGCAGTGGGTGTTGCTAGTGAGCGTTTCAATGAAGATGCTCTGCGGATTATGCGTGGTTTCCGCTTTCAGGCCAGTCTCGGTTTTAAACTTGAGCAAGAAACATTTAAAGCGATGAAGACTTTGACGCCACTCTTGGAGAAAATTTCTGTGGAGCGTATCTTTGTTGAGTTTGATAAACTCTTGCGGGCACCTTTTTGGCGAGTTGGTCTGTCTTCCATGATTGAGAGTCAAGCTTATAATTATCTCCCTGATATGGCAGACAGTCGAGATAAACTTCAAAAATTGTTTGATTTAGAGGCGGATTTCACCTTTGCCTCTTCTGAACAAGCCTGGGCGGCTCTTTTGTGGGCTTTGGAGATTAAAGATGCACAGCCATTTTTGAAACATTGGAAAACTTCACGCCAGTTTGCCAAGCAGGTTCAGGATTTGCTGACTATTTTGGCTTTGCGAGAAGAAGGAGAGCTGAGCAAGCGCGATTGTTACCGCTTTGACTTGGATTCCCTTCTACAAGCTGAAAGTCTTCGTCAGGCTCAAGGAAAAGAAGTCAACCCACAAGCAATCACAAAAACCTATCAGAGCTTAACCATTCATGATAAGAAAGAAATCCAGATCAACGGTGGTGTTTTAATCAAGGAATATGGTTATCAGCCAGGTCCAGCCTTGGGAGAGGTTTTAACAGAGATTGAGTTTGCCATTGTTGATGGAGAATTGGAAAATGACCGTCAAGCCATCCATGCTTACCTGAGGGAGAAAAAATGAGTGATTTTATTGTTGAAAAACTAAGCAAATCCGTTGGTGACAAGACAGTTTTTAAGGATATTTCTTTTATCATCCATGACTTGGACAGAATCGGTCTAATTGGTGTCAATGGAACGGGTAAGACTACCCTTTTGGACGTCCTTTCTGGTGTTTCTGGCTTTGATGGGGATGTTAGTCCTTTTTCGGCAAAGAATGACTATAAGATTGGTTACTTGACCCAGAATCCAGATTTTGATGATAGCAAGACGGTCTTGGATACGGTTCTGTCCAGCGACCTCAAGGAAATTCAGTTGATTCGTGAGTATGAGTTGATCATGCTCAACTACAGTGAGGACAAGCAGGCTCGTTTGGAACGGGTCATGGCAGAGATGGACTCTCTCCAAGCCTGGGAAATTGAAAGCCAGGTCAAGACGGTTCTCAGCAAGTTGGGGATTCAGGACTTATCAACTCCTGTTGGCGAATTGTCAGGTGGTCTGAGAAGACGGGTTCAGTTGGCGCAAGTTCTTCTTGGAGACCACGACCTCTTGCTACTGGATGAGCCGACCAACCACTTAGATATTGCGACTATTGAGTGGCTGACCCTCTTTTTGAAAAATTCCAAGAAAACCGTTCTCTTCATCACCCACGATCGTTATTTCTTAGACGCTTTGTCAACACGAATTTTCGAGTTGGACCGAGCAGGCTTGACCGAGTATCAGGGTAATTATCAGGACTATGTTCGCCTTAAGGCGGAGCAAGATGAGCGTGACGCTGCTCTCCTTCACAAAAAAGAACAACTTTATAAGCAAGAATTGGCCTGGATGCGCAGACAACCACAGGCACGTGCGACTAAGCAGCAGGCTCGTATCAATCGTTTTCATGACTTGAAAAAAGAAGTTTCAGGCGGCGTTGCTGAGACAGACTTGACCATGAACTTTGAAACCAGCCGTATTGGTAAGAAGGTTATCGAGTTTAAAGATGTTTCCTTTGCTTATGAGAACAAGCCCATTTTGCAAGATTTTAATCTATTGGTGCAAGCCAAAGACCGTATCGGAATCGTTGGGGACAACGGTGTCGGGAAGTCAACTCTTCTCAACCTCATCGCAGGAAGTCTTGAGCCGACTAAAGGTCAAGTTATCATCGGTGAGACGGTTCGCATTGCCTATTTCTCTCAACAAATCGAAGGCTTAGACGAGAGCAAGCGCGTTATCAATTACCTGCAGGAAGTGGCAGAAGAAGTCAAGACCAGTGGTGGTTCTACGACTTCCATTGCAGAGTTGCTGGAGCAGTTCCTCTTCCCACGTTCGACGCATGGAACCTTGATTGAGAAATTGTCAGGTGGAGAGAAAAAACGCCTCTATCTCCTCAAATTACTCTTGGAAAAACCAAATGTTCTTCTTTTGGACGAGCCGACCAATGATTTAGATATTGCGACTTTAACAGTTTTGGAGAATTTCTTGCAGGGCTTTGCGGGTCCTGTCTTGACAGTCAGCCACGACCGCTATTTCCTTGATAAGGTAGCGACCAAGATTCTTGCCTTTGAGAATGGTAACATCCGCCCTTTCTTTGGTCATTACACTGATTACCTTGATGAAAAAGCCTTTGAAACAGAGATGGCCAATCAAGTGCAAAAGGCCGAAAAGGAGAAAGTGGTCAAGGTCCGTGAAGAAAAGAAGCGGATGACCTATCAAGAAAAGCAGGAGTGGGCAAGCATTGAAAGCGATATTGAAGCCTTGGAAAATCGTATCGCAGTCATTGAAGAAGAAATGCAGGCAAATGGCTCCGACTTTGGCAAACTGGCGACGCTTCAGAAAGAGCTAGACGAGAAAAATGAAGAACTCCTTGAAAAATACGAACGCTATGAATACCTAAGTGAGTTTGATAGTTAGAAGAATAGAAAAATCCCGTCGCAATGACAGGATTTTTCTATTCTTTTTTTGTTTCCTGGTGAAAAATATTTTGCCAAGTCTCATGGCGACGCCAGATACTAGTATGGACGATGCCATCTAGCTCATAGCAAATGAGCTTGGTTTTCTGACTAATGGAGGTAATCTGAATGTCCTTAATCGCAGCACTAAGTTCTTTTTCAGACTTATAAGCCTCTTTATCCATCTGCTCTCCATCTTGACGGATATAGAGAAAGTCCTCAGCAAGGAGTTCTTCTAGCTGATTTCCTTGGTCAATCAATTGCTCACGCATGAGCAGTTTTTTGTAGACATTGTCTAAAATCTCGTCCTCAGGTATGGGAGCTGGCTCGATATGGACATCGGTATCAAAGACTCCAAAGCGCTCTTCTAGCATGGACTCGACCTGGTCTGCGATTTCGTGACTTTCATAGACTGATAGGTCAGGATTCATCTCTAACGTGATATCAAGGTAGATATTGCTGCCGTAGGTACGCCCTCTTTGGGATTTGACCTTACTAATCTTTGGAATTTCCATAATGGCTTTTTGATAGTCCTCTAGCAAACGGTCGTCAAAGCCATCTGATAGGCTAAAGGAGGACTCAATAAAGATATTATAGGCAGTTTTCAAGATAAAGAAAGTGATGATGATAGCGACCAGTTTATCCACAATGGGATAATTGAAACTGCTGGCCAGGATGGCAATGGTAGTACCAAGTGAGGTGACAGCATCGGAAAGATTGTCCTTAGCAGCTGCCTTGAGAGCCTTGGATTTGGATTTCTTACTGAGGCGTGTGTTATAGAGATAAACAGCAAACATGACCGCTGCAGAAATGATTCCTAGAGTTGCTCCCAGAGGATCAATGGGTGTTTGTTCTCGACTAAGGATTTTCTGAATGGTGTCCCGAAGAACATCGAAGCCAACGTAGAACATGATGATAGAAGTAATCAAGCTAGCCAGATCTTCTATCTTCCAGTGACCAAAACGATGGTCTCGGTCTGCGGGCTGGCGAGCCATCCGAATGCCAATCAGAAGAGCAACATTTCCAATAATATCAGATACGTTGTTGAAACCATCCGCTACCAAACTGGAAGAATGTAGGAGGTGACCAGTCGCTAATTTTGCCGCGGACAAGAGGAGGTAGGTCGAAATGCTGATAATGGCACCACGTTCCGCCAATTTGAGATTTGACATGGATTGGTTCATCGGACTTCCTTTCTAGTGCTGAGATTCTGTTTTCATTATACTGGTTTTCATGGGAAAATTCAAATTTAGTCTTGTTTCATCGGATTTTAATTCTTGAAAATTGTTCAAAATTTGATATAATAGTACTACTCAAGGGAGTAGCTGGCAGAAACCTGTGATAGTGTCGTCATTCCGAATTTTATACTGCAAAGTATTCTTTCCGGCGCTATCTTAAACAGCGAGACTTGTTATGATTAACAGGTCTCTTTTTGTTTGTCATAAAACCAAAAGAGAGCTTGTTTTGCACACAATGTCAAGGAGGAGACACATGTCAAAAGAACAAAAACGCCAAGCGTTTTATACTCAAAGTCCTGAAGAGGTCTTAAAGTCAGTTGAAGCAACTGAGCAAGGTCTTTCGTCAAGCGAAGCGCAGAAACGCCTAGCTGAATATGGACGCAATGAACTGGAAGAGGGTGAGAAAAAATCTCTCTTGGTTAAATTCATCGAACAGTTTAAGGATTTGATGATTATCATCCTAGTTGCAGCGGCTATTTTGTCAGTCATAACTTCTGGTGGGGAAGATATCGCAGATGCTATCATTATCCTAGCCGTGGTTATCATCAACGCTGCCTTCGGTGTTTACCAAGAAGGCAAAGCAGAAGAAGCCATCGAAGCCCTCAAATCTATGTCCAGTCCAGCTGCTCGCGTTATCCGTGATGGGCACATGGCAGAGATTGATTCCAAAGAATTGGTGCCAGGAGATATCGTTGCCCTTGAAGCAGGTGACGTAGTGCCAGCAGACCTACGTTTGCTAGAAGCTAATTCTCTTAAAATCGAAGAAGCAGCCCTAACAGGTGAGTCTGTTCCAGTTGAAAAAGACTTGACCGTAGAACTCGCTGCAGATGCTGGTATTGGTGACCGTGTCAATATGGCCTTCCAAAACTCAAATGTGACTTATGGTCGTGGTCTTGGTGTTGTTGTCAATACAGGTATGTACACTGAAGTGGGTCATATCGCTGGCATGCTCCAAGATGCGGATGAGACAGATACGCCACTCAAACAAAACTTGAACAACCTTTCTAAGGTCTTGACTTATGCTATCTTGGTCATTGCTCTTGTTACTTTTGTAGTTGGAGTCTTCATTCAAGGTAAAGATCCACTTGGTGAGTTGATGACTTCTGTTGCGCTTGCCGTTGCAGCCATTCCAGAAGGACTCCCAGCTATCGTGACTATCGTTCTTGCTCTTGGCACTAAAGTTTTGGCTAAACGAAACTCTATCGTTCGTAAGTTGCCAGCGGTCGAAACACTTGGTTCGACTGAGATCATTGCTTCTGATAAGACTGGTACGCTGACCATGAACAAGATGACAGTCGAAAAAGTCTTCTACGATGCAGTCCTACATGACTCAGCTGATGATATTGAACTTGGCTTGGACATGCCGCTTCTTCGTTCAGTTGTTTTGGCCAATGATACCAAGATTGATGCAGAAGGAAACCTGATCGGGGATCCAACGGAAACAGCCTTCATCCAGTATGCCTTGGACAAGGGCTACGATGTTAAAGGGTTCTTAGAGAAATATCCTCGTGTAGCTGAATTGCCGTTTGACTCAGATCGTAAACTCATGTCCACGGTTCATCCATTGCCAGATGGTAAATTCCTCGTGGCAGTCAAAGGGGCTCCAGATCAACTCTTGAAACGTTGTGTTGCTCGTGATAAAGCTGGAGATGTTGCTCCGATTGATGAGAAAGTCACTGAATTAATCCAAACAAACAACTCGGAAATGGCTCACCAAGCATTGCGTGTCCTTGCAGGTGCTTATAAGATTATCGATAGTATTCCAGAAAATCTTACTTCTGAAGAGCTTGAAAACAACTTGATCTTCACTGGTTTGATTGGAATGATTGACCCTGAACGTGCCGAAGCAGCAGAAGCTGTTCGTGTGGCCAAGGAAGCGGGAATCCGTCCAATCATGATTACGGGTGACCACCAAGACACAGCAGAAGCTATTGCTAAACGTTTGGGAATCATCGATGAAAATGACTCGGAAGACCATGTTTTGACTGGTGCGGAACTCAACGAACTTTCTGATGAAGAATTTGAAAAAGTAGTTGGTCAATATTCCGTTTACGCGCGTGTATCCCCTGAACACAAGGTTCGTATCGTGAAGGCTTGGCAAAACCAAGGTAAGGTTGTTGCCATGACAGGTGACGGTGTTAATGATGCGCCAGCTCTGAAAACAGCCGATATCGGTATCGGTATGGGAATCACTGGTACTGAGGTTTCTAAGGGTGCATCTGACATGATTCTTGCGGATGATAACTTTGCGACTATTATCGTCGCAGTTGAAGAAGGACGTAAGGTCTTCTCAAACATTCAAAAGACCATTCAGTACCTACTTTCTGCCAATACGGCTGAAGTATTAACCATCTTCTTATCAACCTTGTTTGGTTGGGATGTCTTACAGCCAGTTCATCTCTTGTGGATTAACTTGGTAACCGATACCTTCCCAGCTATCGCTCTTGGTGTTGAGCCAGCTGAGCCAGGTGTTATGACCCACAAACCACGTGGACGCAAATCAAGCTTCTTCTCAGGTGGGGTCATGAGCTCCATTATCTATCAAGGTGTACTCCAAGGGGCACTCGTCTTGACTGTTTATGGTCTTGCTCTTGCCTATCCGGTCCATGTAGGAGATAACCAAGCTATTCATGCGGATGCCCTCACCATGGCCTTTGCAACACTTGGTTTGATCCAGCTTTTCCATGCCTACAACGTCAAGTCTGTTTACCAATCCATATTGACAGTCGGACCATTCAAGTCTAAGACCTTCAACTGGTCTATCTTGGTATCCTTAATCCTCTTGATGGCAACGATCGTCGTAGAACCGCTTGAAGGTATCTTCCACGTAACCAAACTGGACTTGTCACAATGGGGAATTGTCATGGCTGGAAGCTTCTCAATGATTATCATTGTCGAAATCGTCAAGTTTGTTCAACGTAAACTTGGTCTTGATAAGAACGCGATTTAAAAAGAAAGTCATCTTCGGATGGCTTTTTTTGCATTTGAGGGAAAGAATTAGAAGTCGCTTCCTTTTGTGTTATAATAAAGTAAAGTAGCAAGGAGTGAAAGAGAATGGAAAAGAAAATTGTCCGAGATGTCTTATTATTGTCGCAAGTTTCGAAACCTGCAAGCCAGGAAGACCTTTATCTGGCTAGAGATCTGCAGGATACCCTGCTTGCCAATCGCGAGACCTGTGTCGGTCTAGCGGCTAATATGATTGGGGTGCAGAAGCGTGTCATTATCTTTAACCTTGGCCTAATTCCCATGGTCATGTTTAACCCTATTCTCCTTTCCTATAAAGGACCTTATGAGACAGAGGAAGGTTGTTTGTCCTTGACTGGGGTACGGCCAACGACTCGTTACGAAACGATTACGGTTTCCTATCGTGATAGTAAGTGGCAGGAACAGACCATTACGCTGACGGGTTTTCCAGCTCAGATCTGCCAACATGAACTGGATCATTTGGAAGGACGGATTATTTAGGAGGAACTCAGATGAAACGCATACTTTTTGAACTTGTTTTTATTGCAACGACCTGGTATATCTTTTTACCGCCACTTAATCTTACCAGTTGGGAATTTATCTTTTTCCTATGTGTACATCTGGTGGTGATGGGAATTTTGTTTAGTTTACGAAAGGATACCAATCTCGTCAAGACAGTTCACCTACGTCATGGCAAGCCTGCCAACGAGCTCAATCTAGAAGGACTTCATTTTAATAAATTAGGTGGAGGATTGTTGCTGGCTGCAGGCCTTATCTTTGCCCTTGCTGGTCTGGTAAGCCTAGTGACCTCTAGCTTTTTCCAAGCAAAAAATTATGCTAATGTGGTATCTATCACAGAAAAAGATTTTAAAGATTTTCCTAAGAGTGATACCAGTAAGATTCCAATCCTAGATCGGAGCACTGCTGAAAAGATCGGTGACCGTTACTTGGGCTCTCTGACGGATAAGGTCTCCCAGTACGTGGCAGCAGATACTTATACCCAGCTGACAGTTGATGGCAAACCTTATCGGGTGACTCCTTTGGAGTATGCCGACCCGATCAAATGGTTTAATAATCAGTCCAAGGGAATTGGTGAGTATATCAAGGTTGATATGGTGACAGGAAATGCGGAATTGGTGGATTTAAAAACGCCGATGAAGTATTCGGACTCTGAGTATTTTAACCGCGACGTCAAACGCCATCTTCGGATCAAGTACCCAACCAAGATTTTTAAAACGCCCTCCTTTGAGGTGGATGATGAAGGCAATCCTTTCTATGTAGCAACCGTTTATCAAAAGCAGTTTGGTCTAGGAGTCCCGCGTCCTTCATCTGTTATTATCTTAGACGCCACCAATGGAGAAACCAAGGAATACAGCTTGGATGAAGTCCCAGAATGGGTGGACCGTGTCTATCCAGCAGAAGAAACCATCGAACAAATCAACTACAACGGCAAGTATAAAGACGGCTTTTGGAATGCCTTGATTTCTAAGAAAAACGTTACCCAAACGACCGAGGGCTATAACTATCTTTCTATCGGAAATGACATTTATCTCTACACAGGGGTGACTTCAGCCAATGCTGACGAAAGTAATCTAGGATTTATCCTTGAAAATATGCGCACTGGTGAAATCACCAAGTACAATCTAGCTTCAGCAACCGAAGAATCGGCCCGTGCTTCCGCAGAAGGAGCAGTACAAGAGAAAGCCTACAAGTCTACCTTCCCTATCCTTGTTAATCTCAATGACAAGCCTCTCTATATCATGGGCTTGAAGGACAATGCAGGTCTGGTCAAGGAGTATGCTTTGGTCGATGCAGTGGAGTACCAAAACGTCATCGTAGCAGCTACGGTAGATGAACTCCTCAGCAAATATGCCAATAAAAATGACCTCGAGCTGGATAATGAAACGGTAGAAAACATTAAGGGAATCGTCTCAGACCTTAAAACAGCTGTCATCAAGGGTGACACCGTCTACTTCTTTAAAGTTGATGGCAAGATTTATAAGGTCAAGGCCTCAGTGTCAGATGACCTTCCTTACCTCGAAAATGGCCAAACCTTCGAAGGTCAAGTTGGAAAAGATAATTACCTTAAGACCTTTAAAGTCAAGTAAAAGAAACCTCGGTATGAACCGAGGTTTTTAAGATGAAATTCTTGGTCGTGGTTGAAAAATATGCTACACTAACAATATGAAAATTTTAATCCCAACAGCAAAAGAAATGAACACAAACCATCCTTGTATCGAAGCGCTCCCTTTGAGGGAAGAAAGTCAGGCAGTCCTTGACTCACTGGCGCATTACTCAGCCAGTGAATTAGAGACTTTTTATAAGGTATCTGCCAAGAAAGCAGAAGAAGAGTACGGGCATATTCAAGCTTTAAAAGATCACAGGGCTAAACATTATCCAACTTTGAAACTCTTCGATGGTCTCATGTATCGCCACATCAAACGAGATGGGTTAACCGAGGCTGAACAAACCTATCTTGAAAATCATGTCCTGATCACCTCGGCTTTATACGGTGTTGTCCCTGCCTTGTCGCCCATGGCTCCTCATCGTTTGGACTTTTTGATGAAGTTAAAAGTTGCTGGTAAGACTTTAAAGAGTCATTGGAAGTCAGCCTATGATGAGGCCCTACAGGATGAGAACTTGATATTCTCACTCCTATCATCAGAGTTTGAAACTGTATTTTCGAAGGAAATCAGAGAAAAGATGGTGACCTTCAAATTTATGGAGGATAAGGCAGGTCAGTTGAAAATCCACTCAACTATTTCAAAAAAAGCACGTGGCGCCTTTTTGAGCGCCTTGATAGAAGAGCAAGTCCAAACAGTCGAACAAGCTCGCAAGCTCCGCTTTGCCGGCTTTGACTACCGACCTGATTTATCAAGTGAATTAGAACTCGTCTTTGTGAAATAAGCATAAAACCAGCTCATTCGAGCTGGTTTTTGCTTGATTAGTTGATGGCTGCAAGAAGGTCGTCAGCTTGTTTTGCAAGTGATGAAGCAGTTGCTTCTTCTAACACCAATTTTCCGTCTGCCCAAGCAGAGTCATTGATACGAGCAGCTGTAAAGTCACCAACGACTTGTGTACGGATAAATGGCAAGAGGTCTTTGTAAATAGCAAAGAGTTGATCGTGACCTGCATTGGCAACAGATGAGACAGTAACAAACTTGTCTTGGAGGGCAGAAGAGCCACGTGTATCTGTCAAGTCAAGGGCACGAGAGAGCCAGTCGAGCAAGTTTTTCACGGTTCCAGGGATAGAGAAGTTGTAGACTGGAGAGAAGATCCAGATTGCATCAGCAGCAAGGACTGCTTCGCGAGCAGCAGCTACAGCTGGCTGAGTTGGAACTTCCAGATCTTGGCTGAAGAGAGGAACAGCTGAGTAATCAAGATAGCTAACTTCCGCTTTTCCAGCAAGTGCTTTTTCAGCTTCGAGGGCCATTTGGTGGTTGAAAGAACCTTGGCGAAGTGAACCGACGATAAATAATACTTTTTTAGACATGATATGTCTCCTTTAGTTTAAAATTCAAAGAGCGAACTCTTTTGTTACCGTCTATGTTACAACAAATAATACTAATTAGCAATAATTTTGCTCACAAATTTTTAAATTTTTTTAAAATGCGGATTAAGTCTTCCTTTTCGCCATCTTCCAAGATGCTGAGTGCTTCTACGATAGAATCGATATGATCAGGAAGAATCTCTTCGATTTTTCTGCGTCCTGCAGGTGTTAATTTCAGGAAAAAAGAGCGACGATCCTTGGGGTCGCAAGTTCTAGAAATCCATCCATCTCGAACCATGTTTCGGATGACAACAGTCATGTTCCCAGAAGTGGCTAGCATTTTTTCAATCAAATCCTGAATGCGTAGTTCCCCCTTGCTATAGAGGGTTTCCAAAACTGAAAATTGGGTGGGTGTTAGCCCGTATTCTTTAGCAGCCTTAGCTTCATATGGTTTAAAAGTCCGTATGGCTTTATTGAGGATGATAGCTGTTTTTAAGTCTAGTTGATTATCGGAAATTTTCTCTTTCAAATATTGTTTCATAAGGTTATTTTATCAATAATGAGAGAGAAAAACAAGAACTTATATTTTAAAGGAAAAGAATCTTAGAATGTTCCTGTCTTCACTTGTAATAAAGAAGGAGAGATGGTAAAATAGACGAGTGAAACTAAGACAGAAAAAAGCAAAAAACAAGCTACTTTTACAGTATGGAATCGGCATTGCTCTGGTACTGCTAGTCATGACCACTTCCTTCCTTTATCTGATATCACTCAGCATGAAACCCTATCAAGATGCTAGAGTTGAGGGAGAAAAACTGGCCAAGCAGTACGCAGAATTGGAAAAGACAGACCAGGTTGATTTTTATAATGGACTAGAAAGCTATTACAGCGTTCTGGGGCATAATAAAAAGCAAGAGGCCATTGCCGTACTGATTGAAAAGAATGACCATAAGATTTATGTTTATCAGCTTGATAAGGGGATTTCTCAAGACAAGGCAGCGACGATTTCGAGGGAAAAAGGAGCTAGCGACATTGACAAAGTCACCTTTGGTCGCTATAAGGATAAGCCGATTTGGGAAGTTAAGTCAGGAAACCAGTACTATCTGGTCGACTTTGAAACAGGAGCAGTGATCCAATAAGGAGGACATATGAAACTATCCAAACGTGTACTAGAAATGGAAGAAAGCGTCACTCTAGCTAGTGATGCAAGAGCTAAAGCATTAAAGGCTCAGAGAAAGGATGTTCTTTTCCTAACCTTGGGACAGCCTGATTTTCATACTCCTGAAAATATTCAGAATGCAGCGGTGGAAGCGATTCGAGATGGACGAGCTTCCTTTTATACAGTTGCTTCAGGCCTACCAGAGTTAAAAGCAGCGGTTAATACCTATTTTGAACGCCATTATGGGTATTCTGTAGCAGCTAACGAGGTTACCTTTGCCACTGGTGCTAAGTTCTCTCTCTATACCTTCTTTATGGCTGTGGTCAATCCAGGTGATGAGGTCATCATTCCTACACCTTACTGGGTCAGCTATGGAGACCAGGTCAAGATGGCAGAAGGTGTGCCAGTCTTTGTCC
This sequence comes from Streptococcus oralis subsp. dentisani, assembly GCF_003944205.1. Taxonomy (GTDB): domain Bacteria; phylum Bacillota; class Bacilli; order Lactobacillales; family Streptococcaceae; genus Streptococcus; species Streptococcus oralis_BH. Next base: position 133,516 of record NZ_RJPH01000002.1, on the reverse strand, counting down.
AGGCCAAGGAAGACAATCACTTTAAAGTAACAGTAGAGCAGCTAGAAGCAGCCCGAACAGCTAAGACCAAGGTCTTGGTTCTCAATTCGCCATCGAATCCGACCGGTATGATTTACTCTCGTGAGGAACTCTTGGCTATCGGAAATTGGGCGGTTGAACATGATGTCCTTATCCTAGCAGATGATATTTACGGTCGTCTAGTTTATAATGGGAATGAATTTGTTCCAATCTCTAGTCTGTCAGAATCCATTCGCAAGCAAACCATCGTGATTAACGGTGTATCTAAGGCCTATGCCATGACTGGTTGGCGGGTAGGTTATGCTGTGGGAAATCCTGAGATTATCGCTGCTATGAGCAAACTAACAGGACAAACAACCTCCAACCTGACTGCTGTATCGCAATATGCTACCATTGAAGCCCTAACTGGGCCACAAGATTCTGTCGAAATCATGCGCCAGGCTTTTGAGGAACGTTTGAACACTATTTATCCTCTCTTGTGTCAAGTGCCAGGATTTGAAGTTGTCAAGCCCCAAGGGGCCTTCTATCTCTTCCCAAATGTTAAAAAAGCGATGGAGATGAAGGGTTATACCGATGTGACGGACTTTACAACAGCTATCCTTGAAGAAGTCGGACTTGCCTTGATTACAGGAGCTGGATTTGGAGCACCAGAAAATGTTCGTCTCAGTTATGCCACCGACTTGGATACATTAAAAGAAGCTATTCGCCGTTTGCATCAGTTTATGGAAAAATAAAACTTAGAATCTTCGCCTTTTTAGCGAAGATTTTTTGTAACGAAAATCTCGCGATTTTTCTCTAGTAGAACCTAGCTATCGCAGTCTATTTATGGTAAAATAGTGGGTAATGATGTCTTCGGACAAGTTAAACGAAAAAAGGAAGATAGATTATGACAAAACGTGTAACAATTATCGATGTAAAAGACTACGTTGGTCAAGAAGTGACCATCGGAGCTTGGGTTGCCAACAAATCAGGAAAAGGAAAAATTGCCTTCTTGCAATTGCGTGATGGAACTGCCTTTTTCCAAGGAGTTGCCTTCAAACCAAACTTTATTGAAAAGTTCGGTGAGGAAGTGGGGCTAGAGAAATTTGATACGATTAAACGCCTAAGCCAAGAGACTTCTGTTTATGTGACAGGGATTGTCAAAGAAGATGAGCGTTCTAAGTTTGGTTATGAGCTTGATATTACAGACATCGAAGTGATCGGTGAATCTCAAGACTACCCAATCACACCAAAAGAACACGGAACTGACTTCTTGATGGACAACCGTCACTTGTGGCTCCGCTCTCGTAAGCAAGTAGCGGTAATGCAAATCCGTAACGCCATCATTTATGCAACCTATGAGTTCTTTGACAAGAACGGCTTCATGAAGTTTGATAGCCCTATTCTTTCAGGAAATGCAGCAGAAGATTCAACAGAACTCTTTGAAACAGATTACTTCGGAACGCCAGCCTACTTGAGTCAATCAGGTCAGCTCTATCTTGAAGCGGGTGCTATGGCTCTTGGTCGTGTCTTTGACTTTGGTCCAGTATTCCGTGCTGAAAAATCAAAAACGCGCCGTCACTTGACTGAGTTCTGGATGATGGATGCGGAGTACTCATACCTGACACACGATGAATCACTTGACTTGCAAGAAGCTTATGTAAAAGCCCTTCTCCAAGGTGTTCTTGACCGTGCGCCTCAAGCCTTGGAAATCTTGGAGCGTGATACAGAGCTCTTGAAACGCTACATTGCTGAGCCATTCAAACGCATCACTTACGATCAAGCAATTGACCTCTTGCAAGAGCATGAAAATGATGAAGACGCTGACTACGAACACCTTGAGAATGGTGATGACTTTGGTTCACCACATGAAACCTGGATCTCAAACCACTTTGGTGTGCCAACATTTGTCATGAACTACCCAGCAGCTATCAAGGCCTTCTACATGAAACCAGTTCCTGGAAATCCAGAACGCGTGCTTTGTGCAGACTTGCTCGCACCAGAAGGGTATGGAGAAATCATCGGTGGTTCTATGCGTGAGGAAGACTATGACGCCCTTGTCGCTAAGATGGAAGAACTTGGTATGGATCGTACAGAGTATGAATTTTACCTTGACCTTCGTAAATATGGTACAGTACCACACGGAGGATTTGGTATCGGTATCGAGCGTATGGTAACCTTCGCAGCTGGAACAAAACATATCCGTGAAGCCATTCCATTCCCACGTATGTTGCACCGTATCAAACCATAAAATAAATCAAAACGCCGTAATAGGCGTTTTTTCAAAACACCATAATACTTGAAGGAAGAGGTGAGGGACATGTAAAGTAAAGCTTAACAAGTGATAAACACAAAGATACAAATACACTTGTTAAAGGAGAAAATATGTTTAAACGAAATTATCGGAAGAATATCGGTCTCATGGCTGGAGTGGAATTTTTTGCCTTTTTGGGCATTACTAGCTTTTGGATTCTATTTCTCAGTCAAAATGGGATGTCGCTTTGGCAGATTGGTTTATTGGAAAGTATTTTTCATGCCACCAGTGTCATTTGTGAAATTCCCTCTGGAATGTTAGCTGACCATTATTCCTATAAAACCAATCTGTATTTAAGTCGGATAGCTGGGATTGCGTCGTCTATTCTCATGTTACTAGGACAAGGTAATTTTTGGATTTATGCACTTGCTATGGTGGTGAGTGCCTTATCTTATAATTTTGATTCGGGGACGAGTGCAGCCATGGTTTATGATTCAGCCGTGGAGGCTGGATTAAAAGAGCGCTACTTATCTATCTCAAGTTTTATGTCAGGAGTCGCAGAAGGAACTCGGTCTTTAGGGACGGTTTTAGCAGGATTTTTTGTCCATGGTCAATTGCACTTGACCTACTATATCATGATTGCTACTTCGATTATCGTTCTTTTTCTAACTTGGATGCTAAAAGAGCCTAGTGTTAAAGCGCAAAAATCTGAGCGCTTGACGATGAAAAAAATAATCTGGACTGTCAAAGAAGAGTTGCAGAGAAATCCCAGTCTTTTTGGTTGGATGATTCTGTCCCAAATCATCGGAACACTGATGTGTATGTTTTATTTTTACTATCAAAATCAACTGCCTGACCTAGAAGGATGGCAGATTTCGATGGTCATGCTGATGGGCAGTGCGTTGAATATCTGGGCAGTTTATCTAGCAAGTAAGATTGGAAAGAGGTATTCAGCTTTAAAGCTTTTTCCAATTCTTGTCCTCTTGACGGGAGGAACTTATTTGCTGTCCTACTTTGGTACGCCACTGATTTATATTTTAGTTTATTTGATTAGTAACGCCTTATATGCTCTCTTTCAACCGATTTTTGACAACGATTTACAAAAGCGACTCCCAAGTGAGGTACGGGCAACCATGCTAAGTGTCTACTCTATGATGTTCAGCCTGAGTATGATCGTCATTTTTCCTCTGACGGGGTGGTTGATTGACTATCTAGGATTTGTAGTAGCCTTTCTTTACTTAGGGTTCATTTTAGTACTAGCCAGCTTTTTGCTATTTTTCATTTTGAAAGAGATGGCCGGATTTTTGGAACTAAAAGAGAATGTTATTTCTAAGAAATAGAGTTATTTTTCACTTTTATCTTTTTTCTCTTGCCATCTACTAGTTTTTCTAGTATAATAGTTAATTGTGAGCAAACCTCACTTACCCCTTGCAAAGACTAGGGGTCATTAGACCAAAAGGAGGAACATATCAATGGCTAAATACGAAATTCTTTATATCATTCGTCCAAACATTGAAGAAGAAGCGAAAAACGCTTTGGTAGCACGTTTTGACTCTATCTTGACTGACAACGGTGCAACTGTTGTTGAATCAAAATCATGGGAAAAACGTCGCCTTGCATACGAAATCCAAGATTTCCGTGAAGGACTTTACCACATCGTTAACGTTGAAGCAAACGACGACGCAGCTCTTAAAGAGTTTGACCGTCTTTCAAAAATCAACGCTGACATTCTTCGTCACATGATCGTCAAACTTGACGCGTAAGAAGGTAAACTATGATTAACAATGTTGTACTTGTAGGGCGTATGACACGTGACGCTGAGTTGCGTTATACCCCATCAAATGTAGCAGTTGCGACTTTTACTCTTGCAGTAAACCGTACATTCAAGAGTCAAAATGGCGAACGTGAGGCTGATTTTATCAATGTCGTTATGTGGCGCCAACAGGCTGAAAATCTTGCTAACTGGGCTAAAAAAGGCTCTCTTATCGGGATCACAGGTCGTATCCAGACTCGTAGTTACGATAACCAGCAAGGACAACGTGTCTACGTAACAGAAGTCGTGGCTGATAATTTCCAAATGTTGGAAAGCCGTAGCGTGCGTGAAGGACATACAGGTGGAGCTTATTCTGCACCAACTGCTAGTTATACAGCACCTACACAATCAGTACCAGACTTTTCACGTGATGAAAATCCATTTGGAGCAACCAATCCGTTGGATATTTCAGATGATGATTTACCATTCTAATGGACAATTAAAACTATAAAGGAGAAAAAACATGGCTCAACAACGTCGTGGCGGATTCAAACGCCGTAAAAAAGTTGATTACATCGCAGCAAACAAAATTGAATATGTTGATTACAAAGATACTGAGCTTCTTAGCCGTTTCGTTTCAGAACGTGGGAAAATCCTTCCACGTCGTGTAACTGGAACTTCAGCTAAAAACCAACGTAAAGTAACAACAGCTATCAAGCGCGCTCGCGTAATGGCTTTGATGCCTTTCGTAAACGAAGATTAAAAAAAAGACCCCGACGGGTCTTTTTTTCACGAGCTTTGAAATGAGAGAGCGAGTTGAGGTCCAGTGGACCTCTTTTTCATGAGCTGGAAAATAAAAAAGCGAATTAAGACCCACTGGGTCTTTTTTTCAGGTTTCCCGGACCCCTTTTTTCAGACTTTTACAGGGCTCCGTTCGAAACGTCTACTTTTTGACCTAGTGAGATTTTCTTTCTTACTAGGTTTTTTCTTTTAATTTTTATTATCGTGCTATAATGGTAGGAGAAAGCTTTAAAGGAGCATCTTATGAAGACGAAATGTTCAATTAGAAAAATGCAAGAATCTGACATTAAAAATCTATCTCAAGGATTTATCAGTCAAGGTTGGCCCGGTAGAGAGGAAATTTTGGCTAGATATTTTCTGGAACAGAAAAGCAAGGAGAGAGAAGTCTTAGTTGCAGAGATTGATGGTGTTGTAGCGGGTTACATCACTATTTTACCTGATGCTAAGCAGGGTCCCTTTGCTGGAATGGCTCCAGAACTTTCAGATTTCAATGTCTTTGAGCCCTTTCAAAATCAAGGTATTGGAAATCTCTTGCTGGAAGAAGCAGAAAAACGAGTTAGGCTCATATCGGATAAGGTGACCCTTGGTGTTGGGCTCCATTCAGGGTATGGACCTGCCCAGAGATTGTACATCAAACGAGGCTATATTCCAGATGGTTCGGGAGTTTGGTATCGAAACCAACCGTTGGAAATGAATGCCACTATTCAAAATAATGATGATTTGGTTTTGTACTTATCCAAGGAATTCGAATAAGAGATAGCGAATTTTTTGAAGATATGGGATTTCTCTACTTTATGGTATAATGGAAAGAGTTAGATTGAAAGAGGTAGAGAGATGGATGCGAAATTAAAATACAAGGCAAAGAAGATTAAAATCGTCTTTTTTGATATTGATGATACCTTGCGTACGTCAAAGACAGGTTTTATTCCAGCTACAATTCCCACGGTTTTTAAGCAGTTGCGAGAAAAAGGGATTTTAACAGGAATTGCTTCTGGGCGTGGTATTTTCGGTGTCGTTCCAGAGATTCGTGATCTCAAGCCTGACTTTTTTGTGACCTTGAATGGTGCCTATATAGAAGATAAAAAAGGAAATGTCATTTATCAAAATCAGATTGAGAAGTCAGATGTAGAAGAGTACATTTCTTGGGCCAAGAAAGAGGAAATTGAGTATGGCTTGGTTGGGAGTCATGCTGCCAAACTTTCCACTCGAACAGAACTGATCAGTGAGGCTATTGATCCGATTTATCCAAACTTGGATGTTGATCCTGACTTCCATGAAAAAGTAGACATTTATCAGATGTGGACCTTTGAAGATAAAGGAGATAGCTTGCACTTACCAGAGTCCTTATCAGATAAACTTCGCATGGTGCGTTGGCATGAACATTCATCTGATATCGTGCCGATTTCAGGATCCAAAGCAACTGGTGTAGCCAAGGTGGTGGAACATCTAGGCTTGAAACCAGAGAATGTCATGGTCTTTGGGGATGGTCTCAATGATATGGAACTCTTTGATTATGCTGGAATCAGTATTGCAATGGGAATTTCTCATGAAAAAATCAAAGAAAAAGCAGATTATATAACAAAAACAGTAGAAGAAGATGGCATTTTTGATGCCTTAGAAGGATTTGGTATGGTAGAAAAAGAATTGCATTTCCCACAAGTAGAAATTGAAACAGTAGAAGGTCCGCTGGCGACCATTAAGACAAATCACGGAGAAATGCGTATCAAGCTCTTCCCTGAGCAGGCTCCCAAAACAGTGGCCAACTTTGTTGCTCTTTCAAAAGACGGTTACTATGATGGTGTGATTTTCCACCGTATTATCAAGGACTTTATGATCCAAGGCGGAGACCCAACTGGTACTGGTATGGGTGGAGAATCTATCTATGGAGATTCTTTTGAAGATGAATTTTCTGAAGAACTCTATAATGTTCGCGGGGCTCTTTCTATGGCCAATGCTGGGCCAAATACCAATGGCAGCCAGTTCTTTATCGTGCAAAACCAACACTTGCCATACTCTAAGAAAGAGATTGCGCGTGGTGGTTGGCCTGAACCAATTGCTGAGATCTATGCAGAGCAAGGTGGAACTCCTCACCTTGACCGTCGTCACACTGTTTTTGGGCAATTGGTAGATGCAGAATCTTTTGCTGTCTTGGATGCCATTGCAGCTGTTGAGACTGGTGCAATGGACAAGCCAGTTGAAGATGTAGTAATTGAAACGATTGAAATTGAGGATTAAGATGAAAATCGGTGATAAGCTAAAGGGGCGTATTACAGGAATCCAGCCCTATGGTGCCTTTGTTGAGTTAGAGACAGGGGTGATTGGGTTGATTCACATCTCGGAGATTCGAACAGGATTTATCGAAAATATCTACGAAGTTTTGAAAATTGGTGAAGAAGTGCAAGTTCAGGTTGTTGATTTAGACGAATTTTCAGGTAAAGCCAGTCTATCTATTCGCACTCTGGAGGAAGAAAAACACCAACTACCAAGACGGAGACGTTTTTCAAATGATCGTATCAAGCACGGTTTTGCACCACTTGGGCGAATGATGCCAATCTGGACAAAGGAAGCCCTCAACAATCTGAGAGAGAAAAACTAGTCTATTAGATTTCGTATTTTTAAAATCAATATATGGAAGAACAATTATTAAAACCAGGAGAGCGCATCAATCAGCTCTTTTCGACAGATATCAAAATCATCCAAAACAAAGAGGTGTTTAGCTATTCGGTGGATAGTGTTCTCTTGTCGCGCTTTCCTCGCTTTCCTAAAAATGGCTTAATTGTGGATTTTTGTGCTGGCAATGGTGCAGTAGGACTTTTTGCAAGTAGTCGTACCAAGGCAAAAATTCTCTCTGTGGAGATTCAGGAGCGCTTGGCGGATATGGCAGAGCGTTCGGTTCAGTTGAATGGCTTGGAAGAGCAGATGCAGGTTATCTGCGATGATTTGAAAAATATGCCTGCTCATATCCAAGGAAGTAAGGTGGATATGATTTTGTGCAATCCGCCTTATTTCAAGGTGGATCCGCATTCTAATTTGAACGAAAGTGAACACTACCTTCTGGCCAGACACGAAATTACGACTAACCTGAAAGAAATTTGCCGTAGTGCTCAGAGTATTCTCAAGTCTAATGGCCGTTTAGCTATGGTTCATCGTCCTGATCGACTCTTGGATATCTTGGATATGCTTCAACGCCATAATTTGGCACCTAAGCGCCTGCAATTTGTCTATCCTAAACGTGAGAAGGAGGCCAATATGCTCTTAATCGAAGCTATCAAGGATGGATCGACCAGTGGCTTTAAGGTCTTGCCACCACTCATCGTTCACAATGATGATGGTTCTTATACACCAGAAATTCAAGAGATTTACTATGGATCATAAGGCCTATATGTATGTGGTGGAGTGTCGCGACGGTTCTTACTATACGGGCTATACAACGGATGTGAAGAGGCGCCTTGCCGTTCATAATAGTGGTAAGGGAGCCAAGTATACTCGAGCTCGCTTGCCAGTCAAACTCATCTATGTAGAGGGTTTTGCCAGTAAGGAAGAAGCCATGTCTGCCGAAGCTCTCCTCAAACGCAAGAAACGTCTACAGAAAGAACGATTTTTATCCGAAAATCAAGAGAAAAATCTAGTCAACCATATTGATGTCTAACGAGGAGTCTTTGGGCTCCTCTTACTTTTGTCAAAAGAGGAAAAAAGTGCTACAATAAGATGAATAAATTAAATGAGGTATTATCATGTCTAAGATTCTAGTATTTGGTCACCAAAATCCAGACTCAGATGCCATCGGGTCATCTGTAGCCTTTGCTTACCTTGCAAAAGAAGCTTATGGATTGGACACAGAAGCAGTTGCTCTCGGTACTCCAAACGAAGAAACAGCCTTCGTTTTGAACTATTTTGGTGTGAAAGCACCGCGTGTTATCACATCAGCTAAAGCAGAAGGTGCAGAACAAGTCATCTTGACTGACCACAATGAATTCCAACAGTCTGTATCAGACATCGCTGAAGTAGAAGTTTATGGTGTTGTGGACCATCACCGTGTGGCTAATTTTGAGACTGCCAGCCCACTCTACATGCGTTTGGAGCCAGTTGGATCAGCTTCATCTATCGTTTACCGCATGTTCAAAGAACACGGTGTAACAGTTCCTAAAGAAATCGCAGGATTGATGATTTCAGGTTTGATTTCAGATACTCTCCTTTTGAAATCTCCAACAACTCACCCATCTGATAAAGTGATTGCGCCTGAATTGGCTGAATTAGCAGGCGTGAACTTGGAAGAGTACGGTTTGGCTATGTTGAAGGCTGGTACTAACTTGGCAAGCAAATCTGCTGAAGAATTGATTGACATCGATGCTAAGACTTTTGAACTCAACGGAAATAAGGTTCGTGTTGCCCAAGTCAACACAGTTGATATTGCTGAAGTTTTGGAACGTCAAGCTGAAATCGAAGCAGCAATGCAAGCGGCTAATGCGGCAAACGGCTACTCTGACTTTGTTTTGATGATTACAGACATCGTAAACTCAAACTCAGAAATCCTTGCTCTTGGGTCAAACATGGACAAGGTCGAAGCAGCATTTAACTTCAAACTTGAAAACAACCACGCTTTCCTTCCAGGTGCTGTTTCACGTAAGAAACAAGTGGTACCTCAGTTGACTGAAAGCTTTAATGGCTAATAGCTTGAGTGATAATTGAAACGTGGAAACACTTGTTTCCATATAGCTAAAGGGGTTTCGGCTCCTTTTTTTCTAGGAGAGGAAGATGTTAGAAAATGGCGCTTTGATTTTTGTGAAGGACCTTTCAGACATGGGGCAGGCCATCCAGGCTTCCACTGGGAATTATAGTCATGTAGCCATCTTTTTGGATGGTTTGATTTTCCATGCTAGTGGGCAGGCAGGTGTTATCTGTCAAGAACCAGCTGATTTTTTTGAACCGACTCATCTCTACGATCTCTATACCTATCCAGAGATGGAAGCTGACTTGGTAAAGGAGAGAGCTAGCAAACATTTAGGTGCGCCCTATAATGCCTCGTTTTATCCAGATGGGGCTGGCTTTTACTGCTCCCAGTACATCGCAGAAATCCTGCCTATTTTTGAGACGATTCCGATGCAATTTGGGGACGGGGAGCAGGAGATTAGTGATTTTTGGAGGGAATATTACAGGAAACTCGAACTCCCTGTGCCTCTGAATCAACCAGGGACCAACCCCAGTCAACTAGCAGCATCTCCTCTTTTAGAATGTAAAGAAAGGAATCTTCATGATTCAGATTTTTAATCCATCTCGTTTGACTCGACAGCCATTTTTTATAGATTTGGTTGACTATCTGGACCAGCATGACGATGTGATCCTCCGAGAAATCAAGGCTCGGTTTCCAGATGTGGCAGTTGATAAACTCATGGAAGAGTATATAAAGGCAGGTTTGATCCGAAGGGAAAACAAACGTTATTCCCTCAATCTCCCTTTTCTAGAATCGATAGACAGTCTGGCCCTTGACCAAGAGATTTTTATCAGAGAGGACAGTCCAGTCTATCAAGCCTTGTTGGAGAAGACTTTTGAGACAGAATTGCGCAATCAAACCAATGCAGCCATTCTAGTCGAAAAGACGGACTTTGCAAGACAAAAAATGACCCTGTCTAATTATTTCTACAAGGTCAAATATCAGTATCCTTTGACAGAAAAACAGCTGGAACTCTATGCCATTTTGGGAGATGTCAATCCTGAGTACGCCCTCAAGTATATGACGACATTTTTACTGAAGTTTCTCAAAAAAGACCAGCTGATACAGAAACGTCGTGATATCTTTGTGGACAGTTTAGTCGTCTTGGGCTATGTAGTACAAAACGAAGAAGGGAAGTATGAGTTGGCCGTCGATTTTGACAAGGAGAGATTGTCTTTCTATTTACCTTAATTGCTTGCTTTTGAGCAGATTGTTTGACTTTACTAAAGAATAAGCATAAACTGAATGTAAGCGATAACGTATATCGTATTAAAAGCAAAGGAGACAGAGCTATGTCACTTGAAAATAAATTGGAACAAGCGACTGGTGCTATCAAAGAAGGATTTGGTAAAGTTACTGGCGATAGCAAGACAGAAGCAGAAGGTACTGTAGAAAAAACAGTTGCGAAAGCAAAAGAAGTTGCAGAAGATGCTAAAGGCGCTGTAGAAGGTGCCGTTGAAGGTCTTAAAAACTCATTTAAGAAAGAAGACTAAAAAATCAAGGGAAACATTCCCTTGATTTTTTTATAGATAACGTTCTGCGATGGCTGCGTCCCCAGGATAGTCTTCTTTCTTTCCTTGGACGATCTGGTAACAATCAGCTCCCTTACCTGCAATAATCACAGCATCGAGTTCTTGATTTGTGATGGCCATCGCTGCCTTGATAGCTTGTTCACGATCGGCAATCTTTTCAACAGGATGACTGATATAGCTGCTGATTTCTTCTGCAATGGCCATTGGATCTTCATAGTTGGGGTCATCCGCGGTTAGAAAGACTTGAATCTCAGGGTGTTGATTGAGGAGGAGGCCAAAGTCTTTGCGACGACTTTCACCCTTGTTTCCAGTCGAACCGAGAACCAGAGCAATCTTTCCAGTTTGATGGGTTTCAACAACAGAAATCAGTTTTTTCAGACTATCACCATTGTGGGCGTAGTCGATGAAGACCTTGGCACCATTTTTCTGTGTGAGGACTTCCATACGTCCTGGGACGCGGGTTGCAGCGATTCCTTTTTTGATATCCTCCAGACTAGCACCTAGACGAAGACAGGCAAGTCCTGCAGCAACGGCATTTTCTTGGTTAAAGTGGCCGATGAGTTGGATATCATAATCACCAGCGAGTTTACCTGTAGCGGAAAAGCTAAAGGCTTTGGAGTTCTCGATTTGGTTACTTGACTGGCTACCATAGAAGTCATGTTCTTGATCTTCCACTTGTTCTTTCAATACAGAAAAGTGGTCCATGTCGCTATTAATGACAACTGCTCGGCTATTTTTCATCAAGAGACGTTTGTGATAGAAGTAGTCTTCAAAGCTAGGATGCTCAATCGGACCGATATGGTCAGGAGTGATGTTAAGAAAGACACCTACATCAAAGGTCAGGCCATAGACTCGATGAACAAGATAGGCTTGGCTAGAAACTTCCATTACGAGATGGGTTCTACCATTTTTAACAGCCTGAGCCATCATGTCGAAGAGATCGATACTTTCTGGAGTTGTAAGGGCAGACTTAAAGAAGGTCTTACCATCTAAGGTTGTATTCATGGTTGACAGCATAGCTGGGCGATGGTGTTGAGCTAAGATGTTATAGGCAAAATAGGCTGCAGTTGTCTTACCCTTGGTTCCTGTGAAGGCGAGAATTTTGAGTTTCTCTTGTGGATTACCATAAAACTCCATAGCAATCAAACTCATGGCTTTCTTAATATCGTTCACAACGATGACAGGGATACCGACTTCGTAGTCTTGCTCAGCTACATACCATCCGAGACCTTGTGTAATAGCAGAGGTAAGAAATTCTTTTTTAAAGGCAGCGCCTTTTGCAAAAAAAAGAGTACCTTCTTTAACTTTACGACTGTCGTAACTGATACTATCAAAAACAACTTCACTGTAGTTGTAGTGGTAATAACCTTGGTCAATAATCTCACGAAAAAGGCCATCTTTCTTTAGTATATCTAATACGGTTTCAATCTTAATCATACTTTCTATTATAAACTTCAAGCCCGAATTTTACAAGTAACAAGGAAAAGTTTATAATGGAAAATAAGGAACTTTTCCTAGTTATCAAAATTGAATGAGGAAGCTATGTCTAACGAAAACAATCACCAGCAAGCCCAGATGTTGCGAGGGACTGCTTGGCTAACAGCTAGTAACTTTATTAGTCGCCTCCTTGGGGCTATCTACATTATTCCCTGGTATATCTGGATGGGGACCTATGCTGCCAAAGCAAATGGTCTCTTTACCATGGGTTATAATATTTACGCCTGGTTCTTGCTGATTTCGACAGCGGGTATCCCAGTTGCGGTCGCCAAACAAGTGGCTAAGTACAATACCATGCGAGAAGAAGAGCATAGCTTTGCCTTGATTCGGAGTTTCCTAAGCTTTATGACGGGCTTGGGCTTAGTCTTTGCCTTGGTCTTGTATCTCTTTTCTCCCTGGTTAGCAGATTTATCAGGTGTGGGGAAAGACCTGATTCCCATCATGCAGAGCTTGGCTTGGGCGGTCTTGATTTTCCCGTCTATGAGTGTCATTCGAGGTTTCTTCCAAGGGATGAATAACCTGAAACCCTATGCTATGAGTCAAATCGCCGAGCAGGTGATCCGTGTTATCTGGATGTTGATGGCGACCTTCTTCATTATGAAGTTGGGTTCTGGTGACTACTTATCGGCCGTTACCCAATCGACTTTTGCGGCCTTTGTGGGGATGGTGGCTAGTTTTGCAGTTTTGATCTATTTCCTTGCCCAAGAAGGTTTGCTCAAAAGAGTATTTGAAACACGGGATAAGATCAATAGTAAGCGACTCTTAGTCGATACTATCAAGGAAGCCATTCCCTTTATCCTAACAGGATCAGCCATTCAGCTCTTCCAAATATTGGACCAGATGACCTTTATCAATAGCATGACCTGGTTTACCAACTACAGCAATGAAGACTTGGTTGTCATGTTTTCTTATTTCTCTGCCAATCCGAATAAAATTACTATGATTTTAATCTCTGTGGGAGTTTCGATTGGAAGTGTTGGTTTGCCACTTTTGACGGAAAATTATGTTAAAGGTGATTTGAGAGCTGCTGCTCGTCTTGTCCAAGATAGTCTAACCATGCTCTTTATGTTTCTCTTACCAGCAACGGTTGGAGTCGTCATGGTGGGGGAGCCTCTCTATACAGTTTTTTATGGTAAGCCAGATAGTCTGGCCATGGGCTTGTTTGTCTTTGCGGTTTTACAGTCTACTATTTTAGGCTTGTATATGGTCTTGTCTCCTATGCTTCAGGCCATGTTCCGAAACCGCAAGGCAGTTCTTTACTTTGTCTATGGATCAATTGCTAAGCTAGTCTTGCAGTTACCAGCTATTGCCATTTTCCATAGTTACGGTCCCTTGATCTCAACGACCATCGGTCTCATCATTCCAAATGTTCTGATGTACCGGGATATTTGTCAGGTGACTGGTGCACGTCGTAAGATTATCTTAAAACGGACAATTTTGATTATGATTTTGACAATGGTCATGTTTATCTTAGTTGGTTTTCTACAGTGGATTTTAGGATTTTTCTTCCAACCAACGGGACGCTTCTGGAGTTTCCTTTATGTAGCCCTCATCGGAGGTCTCGGGGGAGGACTCTATGGTTTAATGAGTCTTGGCACTCACCTATTGGATAAGGTTATTGGGAAACCTCAAGCAGACCGCCTACGAGCAAGATTTAAACGATCTTAACAAACTAGATTTATAAATAAAAGGAATGCTGGCCCTTTGTTAAGTATCTGGGTTGGCTGACACATAAATTAAAATCCCTAGAATCAGTTGTTCTAGGGATTTATTGGGGTGTGAGCATGATTAACTCTACAATCATAGCGATATAGAGGACTAAGGTAAGGAGAAAACCTGCTCTCCAGAAGAATTTGATGAATTTAGGATAATAAAAACTTCGTTTTTTGACGAGGAAAAAGACTACTAGGAGGATGGCTAGGAGAGAAAGTGCAACACCAAGTCGCGGTAAAAAGTTGTGGATAAAGACTTTAGCAGTGATAAGATAATACTCAAATACCAAAAGTGGAAAGGCTAAATCCGCAAAATTCAGTCCTAGTTTTTTCAGTTTAAAAAGTTTTGTTACAATGATGGAGACCACGAGGGTTAATACCAACAATAAAGTAGCTGCTATTTTCATTAAAATCATACCCATATTGTATCATAAAAAACCGCTAAAGGAAATGAGAAATAAGGGAATTTGTAGGAAAGTCAAGCTTTTGAGATTGTGGGTGTTTTTTGTTATAATGAAAGTTATGAAATCTTATAATACCTTGAATGATTATTATCGAAAACTTTTTGGAGAAAAGACTTTCAAAGTTCCTATCGATGCGGGTTTTGACTGTCCTAATCGCGATGGAACTGTGGCTCATGGGGGCTGTACCTTTTGTACGGTTTCTGGTTCTGGAGATGCCATCGTGGCACCGGATGCCCCTATCCGTGAGCAATTTTATAAGGAAATTGACTTTATGCATCGCAAATGGCCAGATGTTCAGAAGTATCTAGTTTATTTCCAAAACTTTACCAACACCCATGAAAAGGTGGAAGTGATTCGGGAGCGATATGAGCAGGCTATCAACGAGCCAGGTGTAGTAGGGATCAATATCGGAACACGGCCAGACTGTTTACCCGATGAAACCATCGAATATTTGGCTGAGTTGTCGGAACGCATGCATGTGACGGTAGAATTGGGCCTGCAGACCACTTATGAAGCAACCTCTGACCTGATTAACCGTGCCCATTCTTATGAATTGTACGTGGAAACGGTCAAGCGCTTGAGGAAATATCCCAAGATTGAGATTGTTTCCCATTTGATCAACGGGCTGCCTGGGGAAACTCATGAGATGATGGTTGAAAATGTTCGTCGCTGTGTTACGGACAATGATATTCAAGGAATTAAACTGCACTTGCTTCACCTCATGACCAATACACGGATGCAGCGAGATTATCACGAAGGACGTTTGCAACTGATGAGTCAGGATGAGTATGTCAAGGTGATTTGTGACCAACTGGAAATCATTCCCAAGCATATCGTCATCCACCGAATCACGGGAGATGCGCCTAGAGATAGGTTGATAGGTCCCATGTGGAGCCTCAATAAATGGGAAGTACTAAATGCTATTGAAACTGAAATGAGACGCCGCGGAAGTGTTCAAGGATGCAAGGTTGTAAAACAGGAGTTTGAAAATGAAAAGACCACTTGAGATGGCACATGATTTTTTGGCTGAGGTTGTGACTCAGAATGATATCGTAGTGGATGCAACCATGGGCAATGGCCATGATACCCTTTTTTTAGCCAAGCTAGCCAAGCAAGTCTATGCCTTTGATATCCAGGAGCAGGCTTTGGAGAATACACAAGAGCGTTTGGATCAGGCTGGAATGACAAATGCCCAGTTAATCTTGCAAGGTCACGAGACACTTGATCAATTTGTGACAGAAGCTAAGGCAGGGATTTTTAATCTGGGTTATTTGCCTTCTGCTGACAAATCCGTTATCACCCAACCTCAGACTACCATTGAAGCATTAGAAAAACTGTGTCAGTTGCTTGTCAAAGGGGGACGGATTGCGATCATGATCTACTATGGTCATGAAGGAGGAGATACTGAGAGGGATGCTGTATTGGATTTTGTTAGCCAGTTGAACCAACAAGAGTATACAGCGGCCATTTATCGAACCCTCAACCAAGTCAACAATCCTCCGTTTTTAGTTATGATTGAAAAATTAGAAAGATATAGACATGGATAAACAATACCTTCGTGAGAAGCTTGAGGCAATGCGCCAAAATTTTGTCGAGTCAACGCATCACGAGCGAGCAGTCGGAGTGCTCGACGAAGCACATATGAGCAAGAAAATGCTTAAAATCAAGAAAAAATTAGTGGCTCTTGAAATGGAACGATGTCAGAAAAAAATTGAGCACAAAGACTGTTCCAAGATTGATCAGAAGATCCAAGAGCAGAAGGAGATGTTTGAATTTTGTTGTAAAAAAGACTAAGGAGGGTCTAGATGACACTACTAATTTACCTGATTCTATTTTTATTAGTCTTAATCGTTTCAACTACGACCAATAAACTTTTGCCTTTTTTGCCCCTCCCCCTTGTACAAATCCTTTTGGGGCTTGGCATTGGTCTTTTTTTGCCCAATACTGACTTTCATCTCAATACAGAGCTGTTTCTTGCCATAGTTATTGGCCCCTTACTTTTCCGAGAGGCAGAAGAAGCCGATATTACGTCCATTTTGAAGCACTGGCGGATTGTTGTCTTTCTGATTTTTCCTGTGATTTTTGTCTCGACCTTAAGCTTGGGGGGCATGGCTCACTTCCTTTGGATCAGTCTTCCTTTGGCTGCCTGTTTAGCAGTTGGAGCGGCACTTGGGCCAACAGATTTGGTTGCCTTTGCGTCTCTTTCTGAGCGTTTTCGTTTTCCAAAACGGGTATCCAATATTCTCAAAGGAGAAGGACTTCTAAATGATGCTTCGGGCTTGGTAGCCTTTCGGGTGGCACTGGCTGCATGGACAACTGGCGCTTTTTCCCTCAGTCAGGCTGGAACATCCCTAGCGCTTTCGATCCTTGGTGGTTTTGCAGTCGGTTTTGTGACGGCAATGATCAATCGTTTCTTGCATACATTTTTACTGAGTGTGCGAGCGACTGATATAGCGAGTGAACTCTTGCTTGAACTGAGTTTGCCTCTCATGACCTTCTTTATCGCTGAAGAAATCCATGTTTCAGGGATTATCGCAGTTGTAGTTGCAGGGATTTTGAAGGCCAGTCGTTTCAAAAAAATCACGCTCCTCGAAGCTCAGGTAGATACTGTTACAGATACGGTTTGGCATACCGTGACCTTTATGCTCAATGGTTCTGTCTTTGTCATCTTGGGAATGGAATTAGAGTTGATTGCAGAGCCGATTCTGTCTAATTCTCTCTACAATCCCTTTCTTTTACTGCTTTCAGTTGTCGTGCTGACCTTCTTGCTCTTTGCGATCCGCTTTGTCATGATTGCTGGTTTTTACTTTGTGAGGACGCGTCGACTTAAGAAAAAAATTCATAAGTACATGAAAGATATGCTTCTTTTAACCTTCTCTGGTGTTAAAGGGACAGTATCTATCGCGACCATTCTCCTCATACCAAGTCATTTAGAGCAGGAATATCCTCTGTTGCTCTTCCTTGTAGCAGGCGTTACACTATTGAGCTTTTTAACGGGTTTGCTGGTTCTCCCTCACTTATCTGAGGAACAAGAGGAAAGCAAGGATCACTTGATGCATATAGCGATTTTGAATGATGTAGCTACAGAATTAGAAAAAGAGCTAGACCATCACAAGAACAAACTTCCTCTGTATGCAGCTATTGACAATTACCATGGTCGGATTGAAAACCTCATCCTTAGTCAGGAAAATAAGAGAGCTCAAGAGGATTGGGAGGCTTTAAAACTCCTCATCTTGAGTATCGAAAGCGATGGTTTGGAGCAGGCTTACGAGGAAGGGAAAATCGGTGAGCGTGGTTATCAAGTTTATCAACGCTATCTGAAAAATATGGAGCAGAGTATCAATCGCAAGGTGGCTTCTCGCCTAACATATTACTTCCTTGTGTCGCTCCGTATCTTGCGTTTTCTCCTGCATGAATTGCTGACCTTTGGCCAAACCTTTCGTAGTTGGAATGACAAGGAGCAACGTCGCCTTCGAGCTATTGATTATGATCAAATATCTGAACTCTATCTGGAAAATACGGAGTTGATTATCGAAAGTTTGGAAAACCTCAAGGGGGTTTACAAGAGTTCTCTGATTAGTTTTATGCAAGAGTCTCGTCTGCGCGAGACGGCCATTATCGGAAGTGGTGCCTTTGTCGAACGTGTTATCAATCGTATTAAACCAAACAATATCGATGAAATGCTAAGAGGTTACTACCTAGAACGTAAGTTAATCTTTGAATACGAAGAGAAGAAATTGATTACGGCTAAGTATGCCAAGAAATTACGGCAAAATGTCAACAATCTTGAGAATTATTCTCTAAAAGAAGCCGCAAATACCCTACCCTATGATATGATGGAATTAGTCAGAAGAAATTAGTTTAGAAAATCAACTTGTATTAGGAGGATGGAACATGAAAAAGTGGTGGAAAGAGCTGATGGAACGGCCCTTGTTGAAAGCTTTTTTGCATTATTATCAAGCATCTGATAGTGAGTTGACCAGTGTTGCGGTTGCCTACTATTGGTTGGTTTCAATCTTCCCCTTGCTGATGATAGTGGTCAATATTTTGCCCTATTTTCAAATTCCGATTTCAAATTTTTTGCTCACCATCAAGGAATTTGTGCCGGATACGGTCTATGATGTGGTCGCAAAGATTGCCCGAGAAGTCTTGACTCAACCATCGACTGGTTTGCTGAGTTTTGCAGTCTTGTCTGCCCTTTGGACCTTCTCGAAATCAATGGATTTCCTCCAAAAAGCTTTTAATAAGGCCTATGGAGTGGCCAAGAGCCGAGGTATTATCTCCCATCAATTGATGAGTTTACTCGTCAGCTTTGGCTTGCAAATTCTTTTTGCCCTAGCCTTATTTTTGAGTATGTTTGGGCGTATGTTGCTCAACCTGCTCAAAACTTACTGGCAATCAGACAGTCCTTTCTTTGATTACCTACAGGACTTTACAGGCCCTTTGATTTATGCCTTGCTCTTTGCCATCTTGGTCATGCTCTACTATTTCCTTCCAAATGTCAGAGTTCCTCGTATTCGCTACGTTTTTCCTGGTAGTATCTTTGTTTTGCTGACTCTTGTCTTTCTTTTGAATATTTTTTCTGTCTATTTCAATAACTATGTCAACCATCTAGTCGACGTCCGATTTTTCAGCTCCATTATCGTGGTGGTGATGATGTTCTGGTTTATTCTCATTGCAAAGATTTTGATTATCGGAGCAGTTATCAATGCCAGTGTACAGAGTTTAAAAGATCCAAAGTTTCGTGATAACACATTCTTTTTAAAAAATGAAGAATAAAAAAAGACGCTTTGAAAACAAAGTGTCTTTTTGTTGCATTTGCAATAAAAATGTGCTATTCTATCATCATAGATGCGAGAGGAGGAAACATGTCGTTATTACGCGAAATCGGAGTTATAGCCCGTGCCCTAGATTCTATTGCTAATATTGAGTTTCGTGATATTGAACTAGCTCGTGGGCAATACCTTTATTTAGTACGAATCAAGGAGAATCCAGGAATCATTCAAGAAGCCTTGTCGGATTTACTGAAGGTTGACCGTTCGACAGTTGCTCGTTCAGTAAAAAAACTGGAAGAAAAGGGGTTAATAAAACAAGGAATGACCAGTACAAATCGGAAAAATAAAGAGTGGTTTGTCACTGAAAAAGGAGATGCACTTTATCCTTTTATCCTTGCTGAACATCACTATTCAGAGAATTCTGCCCTAAAAGGATTTTCTAGGGAAGAGGCCAGGGAACTGGAGAGCCTACTAATTCGGGTTAGAAAAAATATTACAAGTGATTGGGATATGGTCAAAAAAGGCCAGAAAAGAAATTATTTATAATAAGAGGTGAAAGATGAAAGTTATCGTTGAAAATGAATTTTGGAGCTTGTTTCCAGAAGCACAGATTAGCGTTTTAGTAGTAAAGGGATTAGATAATACAGTTGATGAAAGCAAGGATCCCTATTTCAAAACCTTGCTAGATAAGGGAGCTAAACGAGCTGAGGATTTCATTTCGGATGAGAATTTTACTCAGAATGATGTTATTCAAGAATGGCGTCAGGCTTTCAGCAAGTTCAAAACGAAAAAGGGAGCACGCTCCTCTATAGAAGCTCTGCTTAAAAGGATCAGTCAGGGAAGGGAGTTTAATCCCATCAATCCCTTAGTAGACATCTATAATAGTGTCTCTCTATCTTATGCCGTTCCCTGTGGTGGCGAGGATGTGAACAAGATTGTAGGCAATCTTCATCTTGGTCAGGCCAAGGGAGGAGAACCTTTCTTTCCACTAGGAGCTGAAAACGATGCTCCTGCACTTCCAGAAGAGCTGATCTATTATGATGATGAGGGAGCGGTTTGTCGTTGTCTCAACTGGAGAGAGGCACAGAGAACCATGTTGACGGAAGAGACAAAGGATGCTGTCTTAGTGATTGAAGCGATCAATGCTGAACAGGCAAGACGTGCTCGGGCTGCCATGGAAGAATTACAGGACTTGGTAAAGGACTACTTTGGTGTTCAAGGCAAACTGATTCATTTAACTTCTGAGTTCCCAGAAATTACACTTTAAACAGAAATAGCCCTGTCATCTCTTAGGAATAAACTATCCTAAAGAAATGACGGAGCTATTTTTAATAGATAAACATGGCATCACCAAAACTAAAGAAACGGTAGCGTTCTTGAATAGCGTGCTGGTAAGCATCTAGGACCAAGTCACGGCCTGCAAAGGCAGAAACCAACATGACGAGAGTTGATTTTGGCAGATGGAAGTTGGTTGAAAAAGCATCGACAACCTTCCATTGGTAACCTGGTTTGATAAAGATATTGGTCCAGCCAGAATCTGCTTGGATTTGCCCATCAAACTTGGAACCGATGGTTTCCAGTGTGCGGATCGAAGTAGTTCCAACAGCGATAACACGACCTCCATTTTCCTTGACAGAGCGAAGGGTGGCTGCGGCTTCATCAGAAAGTTGGTAGAACTCTGAGTGCATTTCGTGTTCGTCCAGATTGTCCACAGAAACAGGTCTAAAAGTTCCTAAACCAACGTGGAGAGTCAAATAAACCAAATGGACACCCTTGGCTTGGATTTCTGCTAGCAGTTCTCTGGTGAAGTGGAGGCCAGCAGTCGGTGCTGCAGCAGAGCCACTTTCCTTAGCGTAGACGGTTTGATAACGTTCACGGTCATCCAGTTTTTCATGGATGTAGGGTGGTAGTGGCATTTCACCTAGACTTTCCAAGACTTCTAGAAAAATTCCTTGGTATTCGAAGCGGACAATGCGGCCTCCGTGGGTCAATTCTTCCGTAACGACAGCGCTGAGGCGACCATCGCCAAAGTTGACACGAGTGCCAACCTTGAGGCGTTTGGCAGGTTTAGCCAGAACTTCCCACTCATCACCACTAGTATTTTTGAGTAGGAGAAGTTCCACATGGCCTCCTGTCTTTTCTTTTTGGCCATAGAGGCGGGCAGGAAGAACGCGGGTGTCATTCATAACGAGTGCATCTCCAGGTTCCAGCATATCAATAATGGAGTGGAAGTGTTTATCCTGCATTTCTCCCGTCTCACGGTTTACGATGAGAAGCTTGGAGGCATCTCGTTTTTCAAGTGGCGTTTGGGCAATCAATTCCTCAGGCAAGTGGAAATCAAAATCAGCTGTATTCATTTTTTTCATCATTCTTTCTAAGTTCTAATCTTATCCATTATAACACGTTTCAAGTTTGGGCGCTCTTTTTTTAGAAATTAAATCGTTTTCACTTGACAAAAATTGGTCTATACCATATAATAAATATAGATTAAAACGGAGGATGAAAAGATGAAAGTCATTAAAGTTGAAAATCAAGTCGAAGGTGGAAAAGTAGCTTTTGAGATTTTGAAGGAAAAATTGGCCAATGGCGCTCAAACATTAGGACTTGCGACAGGGAGCAGTCCACTTGAGTTTTACAAGGAAATCGTTGAGAGTGACCTTGATTTTTCAAATCTAACCAGTGTCAACCTTGATGAGTATGTGGGACTTGACGGAGACAATCCTCAGTCTTACCGTCACTTTATGCAAGAACACTTATTCAACCAAAAACCATTTAAAGAAAGCTTCTTGCCTCGTGGGATTAAGGACAATGCTGAAGAAGAAGTTGAACGCTACAATCAAATTTTGGCTGACCATCCTGTTGATTTACAAATCTTGGGAATTGGTCGCAATGGACATATCGGCTTTAATGAGCCTGGTACTCCATTTGACAGTCAAACGCATCTAGTAGAGCTTGACCAGTCTACAATCGAAGCCAATGCTCGCTTCTTTGACAAGATTGAAGATGTTCCAACTCAAGCCATTTCAATGGGAATTAAAAATATCTTGGATGCTAAGTCAATTATTCTCTTTGCTTACGGTGAGTCTAAAGCAGAGGCCATTGCTGGCACAGTATCAGGCCCAGTGACTGAGAATCTCCCAGCAAGCAGTCTACAAAACCACCCTGATGTGACCATTATCGCTGATGCAGAAGCGCTCAGCCTGCTTGAAAAATAAAAATTACACGAACCACTTGCTCTTTGGAGTGAGTGGCTTTTTACTTCAAATATTCACTATCCTGCTAAAGTGGTATAATATAGCTATACGGGGAGGCCCAAACTTTGATTTATATAATCGGTTTTATTTGTTTTTTACTTTTAATGTTTCTGTTTAGTCGCTTAATTCAGCAATCAAAGAATCCTTCAGGCTTTCTAGGAAAACGAATGATGAAATTGTGGAATCGAGCCTATCTCCCCATGTTTGTATGGGCAATTCGTCATCTGGATAGAACATTTTACCCTGTAATCTTAGATGTAGGAGTTGGGAATGGTCGTTCAACCATCTTGCTGAAAGAAACTTTTCCGCAAAGTACCATAACTGGAATCGATATTTCAGATACTGCAATAGCTCAAGCCAAACAGGTAGAGATAACTAATCTAAATTTTGAACGAAGAGACGTTAGGGAGACAGGCTTTTCTGATGAAAGTTTTGATTTGATTACAGCTTTTCAAACACATTTTCATTGGCAGGATCTAGAGGCTTCTTTTATGGAACTTCGAAGAATACTCAAATCAGACGGGATGCTCTTACTGGCTTGTGAATATAACAAGTTGTCTTACTTTTTACCAAAGGTTCAAAGCGAAGAAGCATTTAGACGATTCTTGTTATCAGTAGGGTTTGAGCTCGTAACTAGTCAAAGAAAGGGATCATGGATCCTTTATAAAATTGTTAAAAATTAATGGAGGTACAATCATGAAACAGTTATTTTTATGTTCATACTTTGCTGGAGTTAAAAATCTTTTTAGCGATTATGGAAAGGAAAAGAATCTAGAAAACAAGGTTTTATTTATTCCTACCGCTGGGAACAAAGAGGATTATACTGCCTATATCGATGAGGCTCAGCAAACATTCAAAGATTTAGGATTTGAGATAGAGGTTTTAGATATCGCTTCTTGTGATCGAGAAACTGCACAGGCAAAGATTTTCCAAAGCAAAATTCTTTATATCTCTGGCGGGAATACATTTTATTTATTACAAGAATTAAAGAAAAAACAACTCCTATCTCTTATCAAAGAACAAATAAGAGATGGGCTGATCTATGTGGGAGAATCAGCAGGGGCTATCATTACCGCCAAGGATATTGACTACAATAAGCTCATGGACGACAAGACGGTAGCGAAAGAGTTATCGGATACAACGGGATTGGATGAAGTGGAGTTTTACATCCTTCCACATTATGGTGAGGAGCCTTTTACTGATAGTAGCAAGAAGACCTTTGAAACCTATAAAAATCAGCTCGACTTAATGCGAATGAACAATTCACAAGCTGTTATTGTAAATGATAAAGAAATAAAAGTTGTTTCTGAACAGGATTAAAATAATTTTTTTCGCTATTATGACATCTATTCTAATACGTTGTCCCTTTTAAAAAGAAAAGGGAAGATAATATAAGTTTATGGCAGTTTTCCCTTGACAAATATTCATTTTGCGTGTAAAATGGAATAAATCTTGAACTTGAAGGGAGTGAAAAAAATGTCTAAAACAGTAGTACGTAAGAATGAATCTCTTGACGATGCACTTCGTCGTTTCAAACGTGCGGTTACTAAAGCTGGTACTCTTCAAGAAACACGCAAACGTGAATTCTATGAAAAACCTTCTGTAAAACGTAAACGTAAATCAGAAGCAGCTCGTAAACGTAAAAAATTCTAATTAGAAATGAAAGGCTAGACTTGTCTAGTCTTTTTCTTTTAAATAAATACTGTAAATCTTGCAAAAAAAGGAAACTTCCAACTACAATTTGATATAATAGTAGGGAGAACTCGATTGAAGGAGGAAATTATGTCAGTTTTAGTAAGAGAAGTCATTGAAAAACTCAGACTAGACATTGTATACGGCGAGGGCGAATTGCTTGAAAAAGAAATCAACACAGCGGACATTTCTCGACCAGGTCTTGAAATGACAGGCTATTTTGATTACTATACTCCAGAGCGACTTCAACTGTTGGGGATGAAGGAGTGGTCTTATCTGGTCGCTATGTCTTCTCACAACCGTTATAAAGTCTTGACCAAGATGTTTCAACCGAAAACGCCAGCGGTCATTGTTGCGCGTGGTTTGGTGATTCCAGAGGAGATGTTGAGAGCTGCTAGGGAATGTAAGATTGCCATTTTAACCAGTCGTACAGCCACTAGTCGCTTGTCGGGAGAGTTATCTAGCTACCTTGATTCCCGTTTAGCTGAACGGACTAGTGTACATGGTGTCTTGATGGACATTTATGGCATGGGTGTCTTGATCCAAGGGGATAGTGGTATCGGTAAGAGTGAGACGGGTCTCGAGCTTGTGAAACGCGGACACCGTTTGGTAGCAGATGACCGTGTGGATATCTTTGCTAAGGATGAAATGACCCTTTGGGGAGAGCCCGCTGAAATTTTGAAGCATTTGCTTGAGATTCGTGGAGTGGGGATTATCGATGTGATGAGTCTCTACGGAGCAAGCGCTGTAAAAGATTCTTCACAAGTTCAGCTGGCAGTCTATTTGGAAAATTACGATACCCAAAAGACTTTTGATCGTCTAGGAAACAATGCCGAAGAATTAGAAGTTTCTGGTGTGACTATTCCACGTATTCGTATCCCAGTAAAAACAGGACGCAATATCTCAGTTGTTATTGAGGCAGCAGCTATGAACTATCGCGCTAAGGAAATGGGCTTTGATGCGACGCGTTTATTTGAAGAACGCTTGACAAATCTAATCGCTCAAAATGAGGTGAAAGATGATTAATCCAGTCGCATTTGAAATTGGTCCCTTTGCTATTCGTTGGTATGCTTTGTGTATTGTGGCTGGATTGGTCTTGGCTGTCTACCTTGCCATGAAAGAAGCTCCTAAAAAGAAAATTCTATCAGATGATATTTTGGATTTTATCCTGATTGCTTTTCCAGTTGCTATTTTAGGTGCTAGACTATACTACGTACTCTTTCGCTTAGATTATTATCTGCAAAATCCAGGTGAAATCATTGCCATCTGGAATGGTGGTTTGGCCATTTATGGAGGTTTGATAGCAGGGGCTATTGTTCTTTATATCTTTGCAGATAGAAAGCTGATTAATACTTGGGATTTCTTAGATATTGCAGCACCGAGCGTCATGATTGCCCAGAGTTTAGGACGCTGGGGGAACTTCTTTAACCAAGAAGCCTACGGTGCAGCGGTAGATAGTCTGGATTATTTGCCGGGCTTCATCCGTGACCAGATGTACATTGATGGTAGCTACCGTCAGCCTACCTTCCTATATGAGTCGGTTTGGAATCTAATTGGATTTGCTTTGATTCTAATTTTTAGAAGAAAATTGAAGGGAATCAGACGCGGTCATATCACTGCTTTCTACTTGATTTGGTATGGCTTTGGCCGTATGATCATCGAAGGGATGCGGACGGATAGTCTTATGTTCTTTGGACTGCGGGTGTCCCAATGGTTATCAGTTGTCCTCATTGGACTAGGTGTTTACATCATACTTTATCAAAATCGAAAGAAAGCCCCTTTCTATCATACTGAGGAGGAAAACTAAATGTTAGAAGTTGCTTATATTCTTGTTGCCATTGCTTTGATTGTCTGTTTAGTCTATTTGACAATCACGATTCAAAAAGCAGGTCGTATGATTGATGAGACAGAGAAAACCATCAAAACATTGAGCTCAGATGTGAACGTTACCTTGCATCAGACCAATGAATTGTTGGTTAAGGTCAATGTGTTGGCAGACGATATCAATATCAAAGTTGCGACGATTGATCCACTCTTTACAGCTGTAGCGGACTTGTCAGAATCAGTATCTGACCTCAACCAACATGCGCGTGTCTTAGGTAAAAAAGCCTCATCAGCTGGTTCAAAGACCATTAAGACAGGTGCAGGATTATCTGCACTCCGTGTCGCAAGTAAATTTTTCAAAAAATAAAAAAGGAGAATCTTATGGGAAAACTATCCTCAATCCTTTTAGGAACTGTTTCAGGTGCAGCTCTTGCTTTGTTTTTGACGAGTGACAAGGGCAAGCAAGTTTGTAGTCAAGCTCAGGATTTTCTAGATGATTTGAGAGAAGATCCAGAATATGCTAGAGAGCAGGTTTGTGAGAAACTAACTGAAGTGAAGGAACAGGCAAGGGACTTTGTGCTGAAAACAAAGGAACAAGTAGAATCTGGTGAAATCACTTTTGATAGTGTCCTTGACCAAGCCAAAACATGTGCTCGACAAGCAACAGAAGCGTCAAAGGAAACCTTTAACAATCTCAAGGAGCAGTGGCAAGAACAGTCTGATGTCTCAGAAGACGAAGAAGAAATCATCATCGATATTACTGAAGTATAAGGTATAACCATCTCTGATTTTTGGAGATGGTGATTTTTATCTACAACCAGTCTTTGTGGTATAATAAATACTATGCAGAAAAAACCAACGTCAGCCTATGTGCATATCCCCTTTTGCACACAGATTTGTTATTATTGTGACTTTTCAAAAGTTTTTATTAAAAATCAGCCAGTAGATAGTTATCTGGAGCATTTGCTAGAAGAGTTTCGTTCTTATGATATCCAAAAGTTGCGAACCCTCTACATTGGAGGTGGGACGCCAACGGCTTTGTCAGCTCCGCAATTAGAGGTGCTCTTGGATGGCTTGACTAAAAATCTAGACTTGTCTGTCTTGGAAGAGTTGACCATTGAGGCCAACCCAGGCGATTTGGACGCGGATAAGATTGCGGTTTTGAAACAGTCGCCAGTCAATCGTGTTTCCTTGGGTGTGCAGACTTTTGATGACAAAATGCTGAAAAAGATTGGGCGTAGTCACTTGGAGAAGGATATTTATGAGAATATCGACCGCCTCAAACTGGCCGGTTTTGACAATATCTCCATCGACCTAATCTACGCTCTACCTGGTCAAACTATGGCTCAGGTCAAGGACAATGTAGCTAAGGCTATCTCGCTTGATATTCCTCATATGAGCCTTTATAGCTTGATTTTGGAAAACCATACGGTCTTTATGAACCGCATGAGACGTGGGAAATTGCCCCTGCCCAAGGAGGAACTGGAAGCGGAGATGTTTGAGTACATCATCGCAGAACTGGAGCGAGCTGGTTTTGAGCATTATGAGATTTCCAATTTCTCTAAACCCGGATTTGAAAGTCGCCACAATCTCATGTACTGGGACAATGCCGAGTATTATGGTATCGGTGCGGGTGCTTCAGGTTATGTGGACGGGGTGCGTTATAAAAACCACGGTCCTATCCGCCACTATCTCAATGCAGTAGAGGCAGGGAATGCTCGGATTACAGAAGAACACCTGAGTCAAAGGGAGCAGATGGAAGAAGAAATGTTCCTAGGACTCCGGAAAAAATCCGGGGTTTCCATGACACGATTTGAGGAAAAATTTGGACGGTCCTTTGATGGACTTTATGGCGAAATCATCAGAGACTTGGTTCAACAAGGCCTCATGCAGATAGATGGAGATCGTGTCCGAATGACAAAGAGAGGTCTCTTTTTAGGAGACACTGTAGCAGAACGATTTATTTTGGAGTAGAACAATGGGCTTAACTTATCAAATGAAAATGAAAATTCCTTTTGATATGGCGGACATGAACGGTCATATCAAACTTCCAGATGTGATTTTGCTGTCCCTGCAAGTATCAGGTATGCAGTCGATTGAATTGGGAGTTAGCGACAAGGATATGTTAGAACGTTACAATCTGGTCTGGATTATTACAGACTATGCGATTGACGTGGTTCGCTTGCCTCGCTTTGCTGAGGAGATTACGATTGAAACGGAAGCTTTGAGCTATAATCGTCTCTTTTGCTATCGTCGCTTCACCCTCTACGATGAAGCAGGCCAAGAAATCATTCGCATGGTAGCAACCTTTGTTCTCATGGACAGAGACAGTCGGAAAGTCCATGCTGTCGAACCGGAGATTGTTGCTCCTTACCAGTCTGAGTTTGATAAAAAACTGATCCGTGGGCCAAAGTACGCAAATCTAGAAGATCCAATCAGTAAAGGCTACCATGTTCGTTTTTACGACTTGGATATGAATGGTCATGTTAATAATAGTAAATACCTAGACTGGATTTTTGAGGTCATGGGAGCAGACTTTTTGACCAAGTATATTCCAAAGGAAATCAATCTCAAATATGTCAAAGAAGTGCGACCAGGTGGTATGATTGCTTCAGCATATGAACTCAAGGGACTAGAAAGCAAGCATCAGATCATCAGTGATGGCGAGATCAATGCCCAAGCTATGATTACATGGCAAGAAATTGAAGGCAATTAGAAAGGACTATATGGCTTATAAAGGTTATTTAATTGATTTAGACGGAACCATTTACAAGGGGAAAGACCGAATTCCCGCGGGTGAGGCTTTTGTGCATGAATTGCAAAAGCGAGAAATTCCCTATCTC
Organism: Streptococcus oralis subsp. dentisani; assembly: GCF_003944205.1. Classification (GTDB taxonomy): domain Bacteria; phylum Bacillota; class Bacilli; order Lactobacillales; family Streptococcaceae; genus Streptococcus; species Streptococcus oralis_BH. Next base: position 104,407 of record NZ_RJPH01000002.1, on the reverse strand, counting down.
TTTGTGACTAATAATACAACTCGAACTCCTGAGAGCGTTCAAGAGATGTTGGCTCAGAATTTTAATATCGACACGCCTCTTTCAACTGTCTACACGGCAACTCTAGCAACCATTGACTATATGAATGACTTGGGACTGGAAAAGACAGTCTATGTCATCGGTGAAGCAGGGCTCAAGGATGCCATTCAGGCGGCTGGTTATGTCGAAGACAAGGAAAATCCTGCCTATGTGGTAGTTGGACTGGACTGGCAAGTCGACTATGAAAAATTTGCGACAGCTACACTAGCTATTCAAAAAGGTGCTCATTTTATCGGAACTAATCCAGACCTCAATATTCCGACGGAACGTGGCCTTTTGCCTGGTGCTGGTTCATTGATAACCCTTCTTGAAGTGGCAACTCGGGTAAAACCAGTTTACATTGGGAAACCGAATGCTATCATTATGGATAAGGCAGTTGAGCACTTAGGTTTGAAAAGAGAAGACTTGCTCATGGTTGGAGACAACTACCTGACAGATATCCGAGCAGGGATTGATAATGGTATTCCGACGCTTTTAGTGACAACAGGTTTCACCAAAGCAGAAGAAGTGGCTGATCTGCCTATCGCACCAACTCATGTAGTTTCTAGCCTTGCGGAGTGGAATTTTGATGAAAACTAAACTGACCTTTTGGGGAAGTATGCTCTTTCTCCTCTCCCTTTCTATCCTACTGACTATTTATCTGGCTTGGATTTTCTATCCTTTGGAGATTCAGTGGCTGAACTTAGCGGATCGAGTCTATCTAAAATCCGAAACCATTCAGTACAACTTTCAAATTTTGATGAATTACCTGACCAATCCCTTTAGTCAGGTCTTAGAGATGCCTGATTTTCGTTCGTCAGTAGCAGGTCTGCACCACTTTGCGGTGGTGAAGAACCTCTTTCACTTGGTTCAGCTAGTCACGTTGGTGACACTGCCAAGTTTCTATTTCTTTGTTAAAAATATTGTAAAAAAAGGCTTCCTAGCACTCTATCGTAAAAGTATCCTGACTTTATTAGTTTTACCTTTGGTCATTGGACTTGTGGGAGTGTTGATTGGGTTCGAGCAATTTTTTACGCTTTTCCATCAGATTCTCTTTGTAGGAGATGATACTTGGCTTTTTGATCCAGCAAAGGATCGAGTTATTCTGATTTTACCAGAGACCTTCTTCCTCCATGCTTTCCTTCTCTTCTTTGGACTCTATGAAAGTTTCTTTGGCTTCCTTTATTTGAAAAGTCGTAGAATACTTTAATGTGTTGCATTGATAAAACAGTGATGAAGTTAAAAATTCTTACGAGGAGTGAATTAACTTCATTGGAATTGAGTAATTCGTTCGCATACAGTCTATTTTTCTAGAAAAAAATAGGCTTTTTTCTAGAAATTGCTAGTCAAGCGCTTTATTTTTTTGTATAATAAGAATAGCAAAGTATAGATAAAGAAGAGAAAAGCATGATTACACTATTTTTATCACCGAGCTGTACATCATGTCGTAAGGCAAAGGCCTGGTTAGAGACGCATAAAGTTCCTTTTGAGGAGCACAATATTATGACCAGTCCTTTAACAAGAAAAGAATTACAACATATTCTTTCCTTGACCGAAAATGGTACTGATGACATCATTTCAACTCGTTCAAAAATTTTCCAAAAATTGGATATTGATGTAGAGAGTATTTCGGTATCGGAGTTGCTTCAGTTGATTGAGCAATATCCTAGTCTTTTGCGTCGCCCAATTATTATTGATACCAAACGCATGCAGATCGGTTTTAATGAAGATGAGATTCGTGCTTTTCTCCCTCGTAGTTACCGTAAACAAGAATTGAAAGAAGCAACATTGAGAGCTGGTATAGGATAGATGAACAAACAGTATAGTTACCCACTAGATTTGTCGTGGAGCACTGAAGAACTTGCTTCAGTGCTTTCTTTTTTTAATGATGTTGAAGCTGCCTATGAAGACAAGGTAGAAGCAAAAAAGCTACTAGATTCCTACAAGAAATTTAAGTCTGTGGTTCCAAGCAAAAGCGAAGAAAAGCGCCTAGGTCGTGAATTTGAGACGGCTAGCGGTTATTCCTTCTATCATGCAGTTCAATTAGCAAAAGAAAAAAGAGAAGGGAAGATTTCTCTTGGAAACTAAATTTGAATTTGCCAAGCAGATTGTGCAGGAAGCTGCTGAGTACATTTTGGCTCACATGCAAGAAGATTTGCAGGTCGAGCGAAAGTCTTCACCTACAGACTTGGTGACGCGTTTGGATAAGGAGGTTCAGGATCTCTTAGTTCAGAGAATTTTGGCATCTTATCCAGAAGACTTGATTTGCGCGGAAGAGGGCTGTTTACGTGCTGCAGTCGGTCAAGGTTCCGTCTGGGTGATTGATCCCATTGACGGCACTAATAACTTTGTCGCCCAAAAGGAAGATTTTGCCGTGATGTTGGCTTATTTTGAAAATGGGGTTGGCAAATTTGGCATCATCTATGATGTCATGAAAGGTGATTGTTACCATGGTGGTGGTGCCTTTCCTCCTTGCCGCAATAATGAGCCCTTACCGCCTTTTAAAAAGAAACCTCTTCAAGAATTTTTAGTTGCCGGCAACTCAGGTATGTTTGAAAGCAATGAGTGGGGATTGGGTGATTTGGGTCGAGCAGCGTTGGGTGTCCGTGTCTACGGCAGTGCGGCCATTAGTTTTGCCAAGGTTTTATCAGGTCGTCTTCTGACTTATATTACCTATCTGCAGCCATGGGATTACGCTTCGGCCAGTATCTTAGGGGAAAGTCTGGGTTATCGCCTTCTTACGGTATCGGGTGAGCCCGCTGATTTTAAAACGCGTCAGCCTGTCATGATGGTGCCAATCGAGATGCAAGAAGAGATTCAGTCTTATATCTACGAAAGGAAAGAGAACTAAATGCAATTTCCAGAAGGATTTGTTGAAAAATATGAAGCGATACTAGAAGACGAGGCAAGAGACTTTCTTGCCTCTTTTAAACAAGAAGCAGTTTCGGCTTTTCGGGTCAATCCCTTAAAAGAAAGTCAGTTATCGTTTGCAGATGCTATTCCCCATACACCTTGGGGGTATTATGGTAAGGTTTCTGGAAAGTCACCAGAGCATGTGACCGGTCTCGTTTATTCGCAAGAGCCTGCAGCCCAAATGGTGGCCCAGGTGGCTCAACCAAGTCCTGGTATGAAGGTCTTAGACTTGGCGGCAGCACCAGGTGGAAAATCCACTCAACTAGCAGCTTATCTGGCTAATCAAGGAGTCCTTGTCTCCAACGAAATTTCAAGTAAGCGTGCTAAGATTTTAGTGGAAAATATGGAGCGATTTGGAGCGACAAATGTTGTCGTAACCAATGAATCTGCTGACCGCTTAGCCAAGGTCTTTAAAGGTTATTTTGATGTGATTGTCCTTGATGCACCTTGCTCGGGTGAAGGGATGTTCCGTAAGCAGCCAGATGCCATGGATTATTGGAGTACCGAATATCCTAGTCAATGTGCCAGTCTCCAAAGGGAAATTTTAGAAGATGCCGTGACCATGCTTGCAGAAGGTGGTCGTTTGGTCTATTCGACCTGTACTTGGGCACCTGAGGAAAATGAAGAAATCGTCCACTGGTTGCTGGATACTTATGATTTTGAACTGCTTCCAGTTGATCATGTAAATGGCATGGTAGCAGGAATTGATCTTCCTGAAACGGCTCGGATGTACCCTCATCATTTCAAGGGAGAAGGTCAGTTTGTTGCCCACCTGCAGTTTAAGGGACAAAATCCGGCATCTAAATTCAAAGCCAGCAAGACCAATCTAAGTCGCGAACAGCAGAACTTGTGGCAAGAATTTGCCCAAAAACACTTGCGGGTCAATCTAGCTGGTATCTTGCAAACTTTTGGAGACCAACTTTATCTCTTGCCAGAGATGCTACCTGATCTAGGGAAACTCAAAATTGCTAGAAATGGCCTCCATCTGGGTACTTTTAAGAAGAAACGCTTCGAACCAAGCTTTGCTCTGGGATTAGCCTTAAAACCAAGTCAAGTTTTGCAAACAGTCGAAATCAAGGATGAGGACTTTGTCAAATATGTGGCTGGGGAGACAGTTCAGCTAGCTGAAAGTCTATCAAATGGCTGGTATCAAGTCCTTGTTCATGGAAACGGATTAGGCTTTGCCAAGGTAACAGGAAATGTTTTAAAAAATTATTATCCAAAAGGGCTCAGATTCAGGTGAAAAAGCTAGTCAAAGAGCTTATTCTATGTTATATTGGAAGTATGAGTTTTTTCTGATAGCCTTTCATTTTTACTTATATTATGTGATGAACTGACTGGTCCTCAAGGGGGCTTCCAGCCTATAAATCGTAAACGAAATCTTATCATCACTGATTGACGTGATAGGAACAGAAAGAAATCAGAACATTCATCATTATGTTCAAGGAGAAAAACAGTGAAAAAAAGAAAAAAGCTCGTCCTATCTCTTGCGACTCTTTTGCTTGTAGGTTTTCTAGCCGGATGTGCAAGCTGGATTGATCGTGGAGAAACCATGACAGCCGTCGGTTCAACTGCCCTTCAGCCTCTGGTCGAAGCCGCAGCAGACGAATTTGGTTCAAAAAATATCGGAAAAACAGTTAATGTTCAAGGTGGAGGATCGGGTACAGGACTTTCCCAAGTCCAGTCTGGAGCAGTTGACATCGGGAACTCTGACGTCTTTGCAGAGGAAAAAGAAGGAATCGATGCTTCAGCCCTAGTAGACCACAAGGTTGCAGTGGCTGGTCTTGCAGTGATTGTGAACAAAGAAGTGGCTGTTGAAAATCTCACAACCGAGCAACTTCGCAAAATCTTTACAGGTGAAGTGACCAACTGGAAAGAAGTTGGGGGCAAAGACTTAGCTATTTCGATCATCAACCGAGCGGCAAGTTCTGGTTCACGAGCAACCTTTGACAATGTCGTAATGAATGGTCAGGCTGCAATGCAGAGCCAAGAGCAGGATTCTAACGGGATGGTCAAGTCGATTGTCTCCCAAACCCCTGGAGCCATTTCTTATCTTGCCTTTGCTTATGTAGATGACTCGGTCAAGACCATGAAGCTCAATGGTTATGAGCCTACGTCTGAAAATGTAACGACCAACAACTGGCCTTTGTGGTCTTATGAACATATGTACACACTTGGTCAGCCAAATGAGTTAGCTGCTGAATTCCTGAATTTCGTCCTCTCAGATGAAGCCCAAAATGGAATTGTTAAGGGCATGGGCTATATCTCTATCAATGAAATGAAAGTCCAAAAGGATGCTTCAGGTACCGTTACAGCAGTAGAAGGAGGTCAATAATGAATCAAGAAGAATTATCAAAAAAATTACTCTCTCCTTCAAAGAACTCTCGTCTTGAGAAGTTTGGTAAAGGTTTGACCTTCACCTGCCTTTCTTTGATTGTCATCATTGTGGCCATGATTTTGATTTTTGTAGCCCAAAAAGGCTTATCGACCTTCTTTGTCAATGGAGTGAACATCTTTGATTTCCTCTTTGGACAAACTTGGAATCCTTCAGGGAAACAATTTGGTGCCCTTCCGATGATTTTAGGTTCCTTTATTGTGACGATTTTATCGGCCCTCATCGCAACACCCTTTGCTATCGGTGCTGCAGTCTTTATGACAGAAGTTTCACCAAAGGGTGCAAAAATCTTGCAACCGGCTATTGAACTTCTCGTTGGTATTCCCTCAGTCGTCTATGGATTTATCGGTTTGCAAGTTGTGGTGCCTTTTGTTCGTAGCGTCTTTGGTGGAACTGGTTTTGGGATCTTGTCAGGGATTTTCGTTCTCTTTGTCATGATCCTANCAACTGTAACCTTTATGACAACAGACAGCTTGCGTGCTGTTCCTCGTCATTACCGTGAAGCTAGTTTAGCTATGGGAGCCACTCGTTGGCAAACCATCTGGCGTGTGACCTTGAAAGCAGCGCGTTCAGGTATTTTCACTGCAGTGGTCTTTGGGATGGCGCGTGCCTTCGGTGAAGCCCTTGCTATTCAGATGGTGGTCGGAAACTCAGCAGTTATCCCAACCTCGTTAACAACACCAGCTGCGACCTTGACATCTGTATTGACTATGGGTATCGGAAATACCGTCATGGGAACGGTTGATAATAACGTTCTCTGGTCACTGGCCTTAGTCTTGCTCTTGATGAGTTTGGCCTTTAACAGTGTGATTAAATTGATTGCGAAAGAAAGAGGAAAGAAAAACTATGCACGCTAAGAAATTAGATAAACTTGCAACAGCTGTCCTCTATACCATCGCGGGTATCATCGTTGCCATCTTGGCATCCTTGATTCTCTATATCTTGGTGAGAGGGTTACCACATATCTCTTGGTCCTTCTTGACAGGGAAATCCTCCTCTTATCAAGCAGGTGGGGGTATCGGGATTCAGCTCTACAATTCCTTCTTCCTTTTGGTCATTACCTTGATCATTTCTGTTCCCCTGTCTATGGGAGCTGGCGTTTTCCTCGCTGAGTATGCCAAAAAAGGACCTGTGACCAATTTTATTCGTACCTGTATTGAGATTTTGTCTTCTCTACCATCAGTTGTTGTGGGTCTCTTTGGTTACTTGATCTTTGTAGTCCAGTTTGAGTATGGATTTTCAATCATTTCAGGTGCCTTGGCCTTGACGGTCTTTAACCTCCCTCAGATGACTCGAAATGTTGAGGACAGTTTAAAACACGTTCACCATACGCAACGTGAGGCTGGTCTGGCCCTTGGAATTTCTCGTTGGGAGACTGTGGTCCATGTCGTCATTCCAGAAGCTCTTCCAGGTATCGTAACGGGTGTTGTCTTGGCATCTGGCCGTATCTTTGGTGAGGCCGCCGCTCTTATCTATACGGCAGGACAATCCGCTCCAGCACTTGACTGGTCTAACTGGAATATCCTCAGTGTTACCAGTCCTATCTCAATCTTCCGTCAAGCAGAAACCTTGGCTGTCCACATCTGGAAGGTCAATAGCGAAGGAACCATTCCTGATGCTACCATCGTATCAGCTGGTTCTGCTGCCGTGCTCCTCATCTTTATCTTGATTTTTAACTTTGGAGCACGCAAACTCGGAAGCTATTTACACAAGAAATTAACCGCTGCCTAAAGGAGAAGCCATGTCAAAATATAACTGGGATGAAAAGCATATCATCACCTTCCCTGAAGAAAAAGTGGCCCTCTCTACCAAGGATTTACATGTTTACTACGGTAAAAATGAATCCATCAAGGGCATCGATATGCAATTTAAAAAAAATAAAATTACAGCCTTGATTGGTCCTTCTGGATCAGGGAAATCTACTTATCTTCGCAGTCTCAATCGGATGAATGATACCATTGATATTGCCAAGGTCACAGGGCAAATCCTTTACCAAGGAATTGACGTCAATCGTCCTGAAATCAATGTCTATGAGATGCGCAAGCATATCGGAATGGTCTTTCAACGTCCAAATCCATTTGCCAAGTCTATTTACCGCAACATTACTTTTGCTCATGAACGTGCAGGTGTTAAGGACAAGAAAGTACTTGATGAAATTGTAGAAACCTNTCTCCGACAGGCTGCCCTTTGGGATCAGGTCAAAGACGACCTCCACAAATCAGCCTTGATGCTTTCTGGTGGTCAGCAACAACGTCTCTGTATCGCTCGTGCCATCTCTGTCAAGCCAGATATCCTCTTGATGGATGAACCTGCTTCAGCCTTGGATCCGATTGCGACAGCCCAGCTGGAAGAAACCATGTTGGAATTGAAGAAGGATTTTACCATCATCATCGTTACCCACAGTATGCAGCAGGCTGCGCGTGCAAGTGACTACACAGGATTTTTCTACTTGGGTGATTTGATTGAGTATGATAAGACATCCAATATTTTCCAAAATGCTAAGTTACAGTCAACCAATGACTATGTAACGGGACACTTTGGTTAGAAAGGAAACGGTATGTCAGAAGCGATTTTACAGGTGTCAGACCTGTCCGTTTATTACAATAAAAAGAAGGCCTTGAATAGTGTTTCCCTTTCTTTCCAACCTAAGGAAATAACAGCCTTGATTGGTCCCTCTGGATCAGGAAAGTCCACCCTACTCAAGGCCATCAACCGCATGGGCGATCTAAATCCTGAGGTGACAACAACGGGATCAGTAGTCTATAATGGTCACAATATCTACAGCCCCCGTACTGATACGGTTGAATTGCGTAAGGAAATCGGTATGGTCTTTCAACAGCCCAATCCCTTCCCTATGTCTATCTACGAAAATGTTGTCTATGGGCTACGTATCAATGGAGTCAAGGACAAGCAAGTCCTTGATGAAGCAGTAGAAAAGGCCTTGCAACGTGCTTCTATCTGGGATGAAGTAAAGGATCGTTTGCATGATTCGGCCATTGGTCTCTCAGGTGGACAACAACAACGTGTTTGTGTTGCTCGTGTCTTAGCAACCAGTCCAAAAATTATCCTCTTAGATGAACCAACATCAGCTTTGGATCCTATTTCTGCAGGTAAGATTGAGGAAACCTTGTATGGTCTGAAGGATAAATACACCATGCTCTTGGTAACGCGTTCGATGCAACAAGCCTCTCGTATCTCTGACAAGACAGGATTTTTCCTAGATGGGGATTTGATCGAGTTTAACGATACGAAGAAGATGTTCCTAGACCCACAAAACAAGGAAACAGAAGATTATATTACAGGAAAATTTGGATAAGGAGTTGAATGATGTTACGATCTCAATTTGAAGAAGATTTAGAGAAATTGCACAACCAGTTCTATGCTATGGGACAGGAAGTGCTCTCGCAGATCAATCGTACAGTGCGTGCCTTTGTTACGCATGACCGTGATTTGGCAAAAGAAGTCATCGAAGACGATGCAGAAGTAAATGAATATGAAGTGAAGTTGGAAAAGAAATCATTTGAAATGATTGCTCTCCAACAACCTGTTTCGCAAGACCTTCGTATCGTCTTGACCGTTCTCAAGGCAGTGTCAGACGTGGAACGCATGGGAGATCATGCAGTGTCTATCGCTGAGGCGACCATTCGTATGAAAGGGGAGCAACGTATCCCTTCTGTTGAAGAAGAAATCAAAAAGATGGGACGCGACGTGAAAAACTTCGTTGAAGCAGCCCTAGATCTCTATCTCAACGGTTCTGTGGATCAAGCCTACGAAGTAGCGGCTATGGATGAAAAAATCAACCATTACTTTGATAGCATCCGTGATTTGGCTACAGAAGAAATTAGGAAAAATCCTGAAGCCATCGTTACAGGCCGTGATTACTTCCAGGTCATTTCCTTCTTGGAACGAATCGGAGACTACGCAAAAAATATCTGTGAATGGGTTGTTTACTTTGAAACAGGTAAAATCGTCGAACTATAAGAAACGGATTAAATATTCACTAAAAAGGCTAATCAACTCAGATTAGTCTTTATTTTTGAATAAAAAGGAATTTTTTGAAATGAAAATTCTGAAAATGTTGACAAGTGTTTTCAAATAGGTTATAATTATTCAGAAATAACAGAAAGGTCGTTTATTTATGAAAATTAAGAAATGGATAGTAGTTGTGTGTAGTATGCTTGCCAGCATGATTTTAGTAGCTTGCCAGTCAGGAACAGATAGTTCCCAGTCTGCTGTGGACGCTATTAAACAAAAAGGAAAGCTAGTCGTTGCGACCAGTCCAGACTATGCACCGTTTGAATTCCAAGCCTTGGTAGATGGTAAAAACCAAGTGGTTGGTGCAGATATTGATATGGCTCAAGCGATTGCGAATGAACTTGGAGTTAAACTTGAAATCTCTAGCATGAGTTTTGACAATGTCTTGACCAGTCTTCAAACTGGAAAGGCTGACTTAGCTATTGCTGGTATTAGTGCTACAGATGAGAGAAAGGAAGTCTTTGACTTTTCAATCCCTTACTATGAAAATAAGATGGGCTTCTTGGTTAGAAAAGCCGATTTAGACAAATACAAGGATCTTACAAGCCTCGCAAGTGCCAATATCGCAGCTCAAAAGGGAACTGTTCCAGAAACTATGGTCAAGGAACAATTGCCAAATGCCCAGTTGACATCCTTGACCAATATGGGGGAAGCAGTCAATGAGTTGCAGGCTGGAAAAGTGGATGCTGTTCATATGGATGAACCAGTTGCTCTTAGCTACGCAGGTAAAAACTCAGACCTTGTCGTTGCATCTGTTAACTTGACAATGAAAGATGGCGAAGCCAATGCCGTTGCTATCAAGAAGGATCAATCAGACTTGAAAACAGTAGTAGATAAGGTTATCCAAAAACTGAAAGATGACGGAACCTATCAAACTTATCTTGAAAAGGCAGCGAAACTAACAGAAGTTGAACAATAAAAAGAAAGCAGAGTTGGACTTTAATCCAATTCTGCTTTTATGTATTCTAATAGCTCTTCTAAATTTTCGAGAGAGACTTTGGCAAACTGATAAGGGCAGGCGTCCAAATAAGCCTTCTCAAAAAAGTCTAGTTTGAGTGAGCCGTGTTTCAAACTGGCAATCTTAGGATAGTGTCTCAAATCAAGCAGAAGGCCATCATGTAGAGGATAGTGGGGCAAGGGACAGATGTTTTCTTCAAGCACTTCCTTAATCCGAGCCTGATAGTTCTCTTGAAGGCTCAGTCGAGCCAGTCGGTTTTTTTCAAATAACTGGCTATCGATGTAAAGAGAAAGAGCCTTTTGCATGATGAGATTGCTGTCATAGTCCAGGATATTTTTGTAGGAAACAAAGGCCTCTTTTAGGGCATTTGGGAGAATGAGAGCTGTGATACGGAGAGCTGGAAAGAGACTGGTTGAGAAGGATTTGATATAAATGACCCGATCCTCAGTATCCAGATAGTGGAAGGTTTGGCCCTTTCTAGGATCTAGGTCCCCTAAATAGTCATCCTCTACGATGTAAACACCATACTGGTTTGCTAGATCCAGAATAGCCCTTTTTTCCTGATCAGAATAGGAATGACCTAGGGGATAGTGGAAGCGAGGAATGGTATAGAAAAACTTGATTTTCCCAGATTTGAATTGTTTTTCCAGTTCTTCAAGGTTGATGCCATCAATACGGCGTTCAATGGTCTGGTAGGCTAATCCTTGAGCGACCAAGAGACGATTCATTCGGTGGTAGGTCGGCTGTTCAACTAGAATCTCCGCTCCCTTGCTCGGGAAGTCAATCTGAGAAAGGATAAAGAGAGCTTGCTGGGTGCCAGATGTTAGAACCAGTTGATCGGGTTTGCAGTAGAGGGCTTGGTTGAAAAGAAGTTGATGGACAGATTGTCTGAGTTCCTCAAGGCCTTCTTGGTTGTCATAGTAGTTGAAGAGGTAGTTTTCTCTTCCAATCAGTGTTTCATTGACGCAGAGTCTGAAGTCGTCATAGGCACTGGCATGTTCGTCAGTGACTTCGATTTCTAAGTCTTGGTGCTGTCCTTGTTCTAGAACATAGTAGCCACTCTGGGGTTTGGCATAGAGGTATTGTTCATGGCGTAATTCCAGTAGGGCTCGTTGGATAGTGTCCTTGCTACAGTGGAAGTTTTGGCTCAGTTGACGGATGGAGGGAAGCCGGCTACCTGTTGGAAATTTTCCTGATTCGATCCCCTTTTTTAGAAAGGAAACGACTGCTTGGTATTTACTTTCTTTCTTCATTCCAGACCTCCGTTGATTTTGTTACATTGTACCTTTTTTTTGCCTCCTTTGCAATGGGAAAAGCATTCCCCCTTTCACATCTAGGAGCAAATGTGGTATACTTAGAAAGTATGATGATTCATTGAAAAGAAGATAAGAAAGAGAATGGATAGAAAAGTGCAGGAACCAGTAAAATTATTTCAATACAATACTCTAGGTGCCCTAATGGCAGGTCTCTATGGTGGAACCATGACAGTAGGAGAATTGCTGGAACATGGTGACCTCGGTTTGGGAACATTGGATTCGATTGATGGGGAGTTGATTGTCCTTGATGGCAAGGCTTATCAAGCCAAAGGTTCAGGGGAGCAACCTGAAATTGTAGAAGTCGCACCTGATGCCCTTATCCCATATGCAGCAGTGGTCCCTCATCAGGCAGAAGTGATTTTCCGCCAGCGCTTTGAGATGACGGACAAGGAATTGGAAAAGCGAATTGAGTCCTACTATGATGGGGAAAATCTTTTTCGCTCTATCAAGATTCATGGGGAATTCGCCCACATGCATGTACGGATGATTCCCAAGTCAACAACAGACACCAAGTTTGCTGATGTGGCAACTCACCAACCTGAATATAGCCGTGAAAATATTTCAGGAACCATTGTTGGATTTTGGACACCAGAGATTTTCCATGGGGTCAGCGTGGCGGGCTACCATCTGCATTTTATTTCAGACGATTTGACCTTTGGTGGGCATGTGATGGACTTTGTTATCAAAGAAGGAATGATCGAGGTTGGAGCAGTCGATCAGTTGGACCAACGTTTTCCAGTCCAAGATCGCCAGTATTTATTTGCCAAATTTAACGTTGACGAGATGAAGAAAGACATTGATAAGTCAGAATAGGAGAAGAAGATGACAGTACATATTATCCTTACCATGATCGCTTTGGTTTTAGTCCTAGTAGGTGGGACTTGGTATGCCAAAAAACGTTTTCAGATCTCTCTTGCAGTGATGGGCTTGGGGGCAATCGCATTTTTTGTTTCTTCTCAAGTGTTAGAGAAGATGGTTCACCTTCTGGTACTTCATCCACAAAAAGACGGAACCATTGCGCTCATGCAGGAGCAGCCTTTCCTATATGTTCTTTACGCGATTGCCATGGCGGCCCTCTTTGAGGAAACAGCTCGTCTTGTCTTTTTTAAATGGTTGGAGAAAAAGAGAAAGCTAGAAGATCGAGATGCTTTGGCTTATGGTTTGGGACATGGGGGCTTGGAGATGCTCTATCTCGGAATGGGAAGCTTGATCAGTCTTTTGATTCTCTTTTCACTCATCCAGACTTCAAATACTGATGTAGCCAATCTCCTTCCAAAGTCTACGCTTGAAACGGTTCAGTCTCTTTCTGTATGGCAGATTTATTTACTAGGGATTGAGCGTGTGCTTGCCCTAGTTCTCCAAATTGGTCTTTCCATCTGGGTTTATCAAAGTGTTAGTCAAAAGAAATGGATCTACCTCGTTGCTGCCTATGGTTTGCATGCCTTGTTTGACTTGGCTCCAGCCTTATCTCAGGTGGGATGGATTGCAAATCCGCTTCTAGTTGAGTTTATTCTTCTCGTAGAACTTTTAGCCTTTATCTGGCTGACAAAATCTACATTTTGGAAAAAATCATAAAAAGAGGGGTGACCTCTTTTTATTGTTCTCTGTTAACTCTATGCTCGAAAATAATTTAAAAAATTTTTTATTTTTCTCTTGACATGGAACGCGTTCCAGAATGTACAATGGTATCAAAGGTTGGGAATGCGCATTTAAACCGACCTATCACACGCTAGCGGACAAAGAAGAAAAGAGGACAACATTATGACCATCAAACGTATTTTTTCGGATATGGACGGTACCCTTCTCAATTCTGAGGGCCGCGTTTCTAGCGAGAATAGCAAGGCTATCCGCGATGCTCAGATTCCACTGACTTTGGTTTCTGCTCGAGCTCCAATGGAAATGAGAGAGGCTATCGAAGCACTTCAGCTGACTGGCCCTCAAGTAGGTTTTAACGGTGGATTGATTTATCAGATTTTGGATGGAAAGGTCAAGCCCCTTCATATAGATATTCTCCCTAGAAAGACAGCACAAACTATCTTACAGGCAGTGCGCCAGCATTTTCCACAAATTAGTGTCAGCTATTATGATATGACGAACTGGTATTGTGATAGAATAGATGAAGGGATTCGTCTAGAGTTCAACATCACGCGCCAGGCACCAACACTTACGAACGAGGCTGATTTTCTAGCAGCCAAGGACAATACCTTCAAGATAATGATGATTGCCCTAGATAACGACGATTTATTGGCACTGGAGAAATACTTGCAAGCCCTAGACTTGGGAGAAGTCAGCATTCTCCGATCTGGTCAATATCATCTAGAAATTACCAACAAAACTGCTAAAAAATCAAAAGGTATTGCTTATATTCTCAAAAAAGAAGGTTTAGATAAGAGCCAGACCGCTGCCTTTGGTGATGGGCACAACGATATCCCAATGTTTGAGATGGTGGGTTATCCAATTGTAATGGGCAATGCCTTTCCTGACATCAAAGAGCTGGCTTATAAGGTAACACGCAGCAATGATGAACATGGTGTCGGCTACGGCATTTGTAAATATCTCAAAAAAATCCACTAATCACGTGTTTGGAGGATGTCAATCCTCCTATAGAAAGCAAACAATGACAAATATTCGAAAAATTGCCAAACTGAGTGGTTACTCAGTTTCTAGCGTGTCACGCGTCATCAACAACCATCCTCATGTATCCGAGGAGGCTCGTCAGAAAATCCTGCAAGTCATGGAGGAACTGGACTACCGTCCCAACATTCTAGCTCAGGAGTTAAGTTCAGGTTCGACTCGTCGGGTCGGTGTAGTTATTCCCAACACGACCCTGCACCCTTATTTCAGTCAGTTACTGAACGGGCTTTTGGATGCAGCTATGGATCATAACTATACCTTGCTCATTCTACCTTCTCGTTATGATATAGACTTGGAAAAATATTATCTGGAGCAGCTTCGAGGAAGGGCCTTTGACAGTCTTATTTTCACCTCTCGCAGTGTAGACTTAGAAACCATTGCTTCCTACGCTAAGTATGGCAATATTGTCTGCTGTGAAGAAGTGCAGGACCCCAATCTGAGTAGCGTTTATGTGAGCCGCACCCATGCTTGCAAGACAGCCTTTAATTGGATTAAAGACCAGGGGAAAAGTAAAATTGCTCTGCTATTTACCCGAAAAGACCTAAAAAGTTCCACCTACCGTCTCACTATGGAAGCCTACAAGGAAGTTTTTGGTGAAAAAAAGGAACCTCTGATTTTGGATGGCATTTCCACGGGAGAGGATGCTTATGAGCAAGGGGATAGCCTACTAGAGCAAGATTTAGACTGTATTTTCAGCAACGGAGATGATGTAGCAACTGGTGTGGTTCGCTATTATCATGAGAAAAATCTTGAATTACCTTTGCTGATTGGCCAAGAAAAGCAACTGACAGGAGAGGTACTGGGGATTCCTACCATTGATAACAAATCCTACCAACTCGGTCAGGAAAGCTTCAAGCAAGCTCTCTCTGACGAAAAACGGACCATTATCCTACAATCGGAGTTTATCATACGATGATAAAATAGGCTCAAGCGACAATCGTCACTTGAGACCTATTTTTCTTCTATACAGCATCCGTAAACAAACCATAATGCAGATGCTTAGGCAGGCAATCAAGACCAGACGATACGGATCCAGCCCTGAGCTGGAACTAGCTAGGTGCACCAAGTTACCAGAGAGATAAAAGACAAGTACGCTAACAAGATAGGCAATCCCCTGATAAATATTCCAAATTGTAAAGGGGCTAGGACTTGCTGCCTGGTGTTTGACTAGAGAAATGTAGAGTCCCCATAGAGCTCCCACAGCCCCATTTAATAATCCCCAACCTATGCTCCAAAAGATTGTATAGGATATAGCATCGTGGGGAAGAAAGAAGATCAAAAGAATCACGCATCCCGTTACCAACAGTAAGATTGTGAAAAACAGAGAACGTCTCTTTTCAAAACAAGGACCTGCAAGAGCAAAGGCTAGGACGTTCCCCAGCAAACTCATACTCGAATATAGAGACACGAGGTTGGCGGAAAGGTGCAATACCTGTACCATATAGAGGACATTCATCGTTAAGGTTACATATAAAATCAAACTATCCAAAAGTAGGACACGGACATGGTGCCAGAGCTGTTTTTTCAAAACCTGCCAGTCCATCTGCCTTGTTACTTGATGATTTTGAAACAAGCTATAGTCTGTTTGTAACTGTTTCAAAAGGATAAACTGCATGAACAGACTAGCAAGAGCAATCACCAGTAACCAACGATAATGAAGTGCAGTTAGTTCTTTTCCGATGAAAAAGGAAATAAGAAGGGTATAAAAGCTCGTGACCAGCTGAAACAAACCTAAGTAACTGAGAAATTTTGCGCGGACTTTCTCTTCTGTTAATAATAATATTAAGGGATTCCAAGCCAGACCAAAGCCCAACTCCACGGCTATCTGATATAGAACCAGAAAAAGAGCATAGATAGAAAAAGTCACACTTTCGTAGGGAATCACTACTAATATCCCTAGCAAACACAGTTTAGACAGTATACTCGACCGCATCAGGTCAAGGAGATTTTTCCTCCGCATCAGATAAGACAAGGGAATGCGGACAAGGGCTATAATTGGTAGCATTGTGATAAGCCAGCTATTTTGCAAATCACTAAAATTTAAAATCTGACTCATAAAAAGAATCATGAAGTCACCTGTTATGGTGATGGAAACAATTTGATTACTGAGGTTGAGCCCTACCATACTAGATTGATACGATTTTTTCATTTGTTCTCCTTTCTTGCCTCATTATAAACCAGAGTTTGTCCCTTTTCTAGGAGTTCATGATGAAGAAATATGCACTTATGTTGCAAGGAGAAAGCATTTATGAAACTATGGCACTATTTTAAAGAAACATCTAAGGAATTTTACCTTGAAGAATGTGGGATTGATGATTATTCTAGCTTTCCGTTTTATGACTATACTGTTTTTCAGGATTTTGTCATCCACTGGATTTGTGAAGGGAAAGGCTACCTGCAAGTTGATGGGCAGACCTATTCTTTGGAGAAAAATGATGGTTTTATCCTAAGAAAAGGCCAAAAAGTACGCTATTGGGCAAATCCAGAAGATCCTTGGACCACCTACTGGCTGGGGTTTTCTGGAGACAAATTAAGCGACTATCTCCAAAACACACAAGTTTTTTATGAGTCTGTTTGTCATTTTGATAGTCATTTTCAAAGCAGGGAAATTATTCAAGATATCTGTCACAAAACTGCAGAAAATAGGCAAAAAGAGAGCTGGTACCAGATGCAAGTTTATACCTTCCTTTACTACCTGCAGGAAGAATTTCCAGCAGAAATACTTCTGAATGTCACTCAACTCCCTGTTGAAAAAGCTGCGCTAATTTTACTACAACAGTACAAACAAGACATCTCCATTCAAGACTTGGCATCCCAGGTCGGACTCAGTCGTAGCACCTTGTTTCGTCAGTTTAAGAAACTTTACCATAAATCTCCTCAACAATTTCTCCTTGAAACACGGCTGCTAAAGGCAAGAACACTCTTAACTGACACTGATCTATCTATAAAAGAAATTACCTTGGAAGTCGGCTATCAGGACCAACTAGTCTTTTCAAAAGCTTTTAAACATTTTTTCTCTGTGAGTCCTAATGTAGATAGATTCAATATAAAAAAATTTTTTAAAACAGCATCCTGAAAGTTAGATATCATTCATCTAACTCTTGGGGTGTTTTTCTATAGTCTCCCATTCACGTCAACATCTGTATCTATCATTTGAAAAACATGAGTTGAATTATCAATAGTAATTTTGAGGTCGTCAAATGTCTCTAAAAATGGTATAATGGAATGAATTTTGAAAAAGGAAGAGTGACATGTCAGTAAAAGAAAAAATGCTTGAAATCTTAGAAGGGATTGATATCCGTTTCAAGGAACCCTTGAAGACCTATACCTATACCAAGGTTGGAGGTCGAGCGGATTATCTGGTTTTGCCACGCAATCGCTATGAGATGGCGCGTGTCGTCCAATTTGCCAATCAAGAGAATATTCCTTGGATGGTGCTAGGAAATGCCAGCAATATCATCGTTCGTGAAGGTGGAATCCGTGGTTTTGTCATCTTGTGTGACAAGCTCAATAACGTTTCAGTTGATGGTTACACTATTGAAGCGGAAGCTGGGGCCAACTTGATTGAAACGACACGTATTGCACTTCGTCATAGTTTGACTGGTTTTGAGTTTGCTTGCGGGATTCCAGGGAGCATCGGAGGAGCTGTCTTTATGAATGCGGGTGCATACGGAGGAGAGATTGCTCATATCTTGCAGTCTTGTAAGATTCTGACCAAGGAAGGGGAAATCGAGACCTTGTCAGCCAAGGATTTAGCTTTTGGTTACCGTCATTCTGCCATTCAGGATTCTGGGGCGATTGTCTTGTCAGCTAAATTTGCCCTAGCTCCAGGAAATCACCAGGTTATCAAGCAAGAAATGGATCGCTTGACTCACCTACGTGAACTCAAACAACCTCTAGAGTACCCATCTTGTGGTTCAGTCTTTAAGCGTCCAGTGGGCTATTTTGCAGGTCAGTTGATTTCAGAGGCGGGATTAAAAGGCTATCGTATCGGTGGTGTTGAAGTATCTGAAAAGCATGCAGGTTTTATGGTCAATGTTGCTGACGGTACGGCCAAAGACTACGAGGACTTGATTCAGTCCGTCATCGAAAAAGTCAAGGAACATTCAGGTGTCACTCTTGAGCGAGAAGTCCGAATCTTAGGTGAGAAGGAGTAAGGTTTCGCCAGAATAGCTGCTGCTATGTCAATGGAAAGGGGGTGAAAGCCTATCGGTAGCGAAGATGTATGCAGGTGGTTTTACTCCCTGCAAGAGGTAGTAGCGGCCTGACAGAGCCCTGATCTGTTAATTTATGAAAAAGAAGGAATTTATGCCAATTGAAAAAACCAATTATCGAATTCAAAAACGTCTCTAAAGTTTTTGAAGACAGCAACACCAGGGTTCTCAAAGACATCAACTTTGAGTTGGAAGAAGGGAAATTTTACACCCTTTTAGGCGCATCTGGTTCAGGAAAATCAACTATTCTGAACATCATTGCAGGTTTACTGGATGCGACGACAGGAGATATTTTGCTGGATGGGGTACGGATCAACGACATTCCAACCAACAAGCGAGACGTCCATACGGTCTTTCAATCCTATGCCTTGTTTCCACATATGAATGTGTTTGAAAATGTTGCCTTTCCGCTTCGCTTGCGTAAAATCGACAAGAAAGAAATCGAACAACGCGTAGCGGAAGTTCTTAAGATGGTTCAGTTGGAAGGGTATGAAAAACGTTCCATCCGTAAACTCTCTGGAGGACAACGTCAGCGTGTGGCCATTGCCCGTGCCATTATCAACCAACCCCGTGTGGTCTTGCTGGACGAGCCCTTGTCAGCGCTGGACTTGAAATTGCGAACAGACATGCAGTACGAACTGCGTGAACTGCAACAACGATTGGGAATTACCTTTGTCTTTGTCACTCACGATCAGGAAGAAGCCCTTGCTATGAGTGACTGGATTTTCGTTATGAATGATGGCGAGATTGTTCAGTCTGGAACGCCTGTGGACATCTATGACGAGCCGATCAACCACTTTGTTGCCACCTTTATCGGTGAGTCCAACATCTTGCCAGGAACCATGATTGAGGACTACTTGGTCGAGTTCAATGGCAAACGCTTTGAAGCGGTCGATGGGGGGATGAAGCCAAATGAACCTGTTGAGGTTGTCATTCGTCCAGAGGACTTGCGTATTACTCTTCCTGAAGAAGGCAAGCTCCAAGTCAAGGTTGATACCCAGCTTTTCCGTGGAGTTCACTACGAGATTATTGCCTATGACGAACTCGGAAATGAATGGATGATTCACTCGACTCGTAAGGCCATTGTGGGTGAGGAAATTGGTCTGGACTTTGAACCAGAAGATATCCACATCATGCGTCTCAACGAAACCGAAGAAGAATTCGATGCTCGTATCGAGGAGTACGTAGAAATCGAAGAGCAAGAAGCAGGTCTGATTAACGCGATCGAGGAGGAAAGAGATGAAGAAAACAACCTCTAAACTCTTTGTAGTGCCCTACATGCTTTGGATTGCCCTCTTTGTTCTCGCACCCTTGGTCTTGATTTTTGGACAATCCTTTTTCAACATCGAAGGGCAGTTTAGTTTAGAAAACTATAAATCCTACTTTGCGTCACAAAATCTGACCTATCTCAAAATGAGTTTCAACTCTGTGCTCTATGCGGGGATTGTGACCTTGGTAACACTGCTCATCAGCTATCCAACAGCACTCTTTTTGACCCGTCTCAAGCACCGTCAACTCTGGCTCATGTTGATTATCCTGCCAACCTGGATTAATCTGCTCCTCAAGGCCTATGCCTTTATCGGGATTTTTGGTCAAAATGGCTCTATTAACCAATTCTTGGAATTTATCGGAATCGGTTCGCAGCAGTTGCTCTTTACGGATTTCTCCTTTATCTTTGTCGCAAGCTACATCGAGCTTCCTTTTATGATTTTGCCGATTTTCAATGTCTTGGATGATATGGACAATAATCTCATCAATGCCAGTTATGACCTCGGTGCGACCAAGTGGGAGACCTTCCGCCATGTCATCTTCCCTCTGTCTATGAATGGAGTGAGAAGTGGTGTCCAATCAGTCTTTATCCCAAGTTTGAGTCTCTTCATGCTGACTCGTTTGATTGGTGGGAACCGCGTTATCACCTTGGGGACAGCCATTGAGCAGAACTTCCTAACCAATGACAACTACGGTATGGGTTCTACCATCGGTGTAATCCTCATCCTGACCATGTTCATCACCATGTGGGTGACCAAGGAAAGGAGAGAACGATGAAAAAATTTGCCAATCTCTACCTAGCCTTTGTCTTTATCATCCTTTATTTGCCGATTTTTTACTTGATTGGCTATGCCTTTAATGCAGGGGATGATATGAACAGCTTTACTGGTTTTAGCTTGAGCCATTTTAAAACCATGTTTGGTGATGGCCGTCTCATGTTGATCCTCACCCAAACCTTTTTCTTGGCCTTCCTATCGGCCTTGATAGCGACCATTATCGGGACTTTCGGTGCTATTTACATCTACCAGTCACGAAAGAAATACCAAGAAGCCTTTCTATCACTCAATAATATCCTCATGGTTGCGCCTGACGTTATGATTGGTGCCAGCTTCTTGATTCTCTTTACCCAGCTTAAATTTTCACTTGGCTTTTTGACGGTTCTATCTAGTCACGTGGCTTTTTCGATTCCTATCGTAGTCTTGATGGTCTTGCCTCGTCTCAAGGAGATGAATGATGACATGATTCATGCGGCTTATGACCTTGGTGCCAGCCAGTTTCAGATGTTCAAGGAAATCATGCTTCCTTACCTGACTCCGTCTATCATTGCAGGTTATTTCATGGCCTTCACCTATTCGCTAGATGACTTTGCTGTGACCTTCTTTGTCACAGGGAATGGCTTTTCAACCCTGTCAGTCGAGATTTACTCTCGTGCTCGTAAGGGGATTTCCCTAGAAATCAATGCCCTGTCTGCCCTTGTCTTTCTCTTTAGTATTATCCTAGTTGTTGGCTATTACTTTATCTCACGTGAGAAGGAGGAGCAAGCATGAAAAAACTCTATTCATTTTTAGCAGGAATTGTAGCGATTATCCTTGTCTTGTGGGGGATTGCGACTCATTTAGATAGTAAAATCAACAGCCGAGATAGTCAAAAACTGGTTATTTACAACTGGGGGGACTACATTGATCCCGAACTTTTGGAGCAATTTACCGAAGAAACAGGGATTCAAGTTCAGTATGAGACCTTTGACTCCAACGAAGCCATGTATACCAAGATCAAGCAGGGTGGAACTACCTATGATATTGCCATCCCGAGTGAGTACATGATCAACAAGATGAAGGATGAGGACCTCTTGGTTCCACTCGATTATTCAAAAATTGAAGGAATCGAAAATATCGGACCTGAGTTCCTCAACCAGTCTTTTGACCCGGGCAATAAATTCTCCATTCCTTATTTCTGGGGGACCTTGGGAATTGTTTACAATGAAACCATGGTAGATGAGGCGCCTGAGCATTGGGATGACCTCTGGAAACCAGAATACAAGGATTCCATCATGCTCTTTGATGGGGCGCGTGAGGTGCTGGGACTGGGTCTTAACTCGCTTGGTTACAGCCTCAACTCCAAGGATCCTCAGCAGTTGGAAGAGACAGTGGATAAGCTCTACAAATTGACTCCAAATATCAAGGCCATCGTTGCCGACGAGATGAAGGGTTACATGATTCAGAACAACGCGGCCATCGGCGTGACCTTCTCTGGGGAAGCCAGCCAGATGTTGGAGAAAAATCCTAACCTCAAGTATGTCGTTCCGACTGAGGCCAGCAATCTCTGGTTTGATAACATGGTCATTCCAAAAACTGTGAAAAACCAAGATGCAGCCTACGCCTTTATCAACTTTATGTTGAAACCCGACAATGCTCTGAAAAATGCAGAGTATGTCGGCTATGCAACACCAAATAACACAGCCAAGGAACTGCTCCCAGAGGAGACCAAGGAAGACAAGGCCTTCTATCCAGACGCTGATACCATGAAAAACCTGGAAGTTTATGAGAAGTTTGACCATAAATGGACAGGCAAATATAGCGATCTCTTCCTACAGTTTAAAATGTATCGGAAGTAGGAATTAAATGTAAGAAACGAATCAGTTAAGCTGGTTCGTTTTTTTGGTTTCTTAAAAAATTTATATTTGTAATTGACAAAAGCAATTTTAGTGATAAAATAGTATCCTTTATACATTTAGGAGGAATAAAAAAGGTATGTGATTAATTTGGTATTCAGAAATGAAAACTCTTACAAAATATGGTATACTAATAGTAGTTTTCAATAGGTTATATCTAGTGCTTGTTATAGGTTTACATACAAGATATGGGGTATAGATACCTATCTACCTCGAGAGGGGCCGGAAACAAGAGTTCCATGAATCTTGAGCAAGGACGTGAGCAAGTATAGATACCTATCTACCTTGATAGGGGTCGGAAACTAATTGAATACCGGTTGGAAACTTGTTCCACCACGACCAGTATAGAATCATATTTACCTCGGTAGGGGCCGGAAACTCATAAGCGTACTTGTACGCACCACCAATCGAACGATCTGTATAGCTCCCAATATACCTCCGCGAGGGGTCGGAAACTGTCCGTAAGCTTCAAACTTAAAAGTTTTCATTTAGTATAGCTACCTATCAACCTCGCGAGGGGCCGGAAACTCAAAGTCTCCAGTGTATTAGCAAGTCACTTTTTGTATAGCTACCTATCTACCTCGAGAGGGGCCGGAAACGGTTGGTTGAAAAATTCATTATTGAAACGGTCAATCAGGTATAAGAACCTATCTACCTCGCGAGGGGCCGGAAACTTAGCTACCCAAAGGTAAAATTCGCCTTTAGAACGTATAGATACCTATCAACCTCGAGAGAGGCCGGAAACTTATCATTGATTTATCTGTTGCTCTAGGTCGATTTGTATATCTCCCTATCTACCTCGCAAGGGGCCGGAAACAATTCTACGTCGATACCTTCGTTCAGGTATTTTTCAAAGTATAGGTACCTATCTACCTCGCGAGGAGCCGGATACTGATTGTATGTGCAATACTGATGTGTCTAGATTGTATATCCCCCTATCTACCTCGCGAGGGGCCGGAAACCACAGGAGAGTTCATATACTTATAACCCTTCGACAAAGTTGTATAGATACCTATCTACCTCGAGAGGGGACGGAAACTAAGGTAATTCAGTTGTTGTATATGATTCATACGACGTATAGATACCTATCTACCTCGAGAGGGGCCGGAAACTAAGAGCCGTCAGGGTATTCATACCACCATCCAGTATCATGTATAGCTACCTATCTACCTCGCGAGGGGCCGGAAACTTGACTTCTCCAAAGGCTAAATCATATCCAACCGTATAGCCCCCTATCTACCTCGCGAGAGGCCGGAAACGTGTTGGTGCTTGGTTCCCACGTCATCCAGTAAGCAGTATATCCACCTATCTACCTCGAGAGGGGCCGAAAATTGATAAAGAGTATCATGTTTAGCAGGAACAGTTACAGGTATAGATCCTATCTACCTCGAGAGGGGCCGGAAACCGTCGTTTCGGTTTAGAAGTGTAATTTTGTATTTTTTCTGTATAGATACCTATCTACCTCGAGAGGGGCCGGGAACTATTTAGTTGTAATCAAACCATCTGGCTCTATTGTGAATTCTGTATAGCTACCTACCTACCTCGCGAGGGGCCGGAAACAGTTGATAGACGAGTTATTTTTAAGACTTCTTGCGGTATAGCTACCTATCTACCTCGAGAGGGGCCGGAAACTGTAGACGTACTACTGTACTGTTAGACTGACTGAGAAGTATAGATATCTATCCACCTCAAGAGGGGCCGGAAACTTTCCTGTTTCGTCAAATACAAGTTTGGCCATTATACCAATGTATAGACCCCTATCTACCTCGGGAGAGGCCGGAAACCAGATTGCTACGAATCGTTTCATTCTGTGACCTCTTCGAAAGTATAGCCCCCTATCTACCTCAAGAGGGGCCGGAAACTTGGGGTTTGAACCCATGTAATAATGGCCATAGTATAGCTACCTATCTACCTCGAGAGGGGCCGGAAACTTGTATCTTGTTTATTCATACAATAACCACGCTTTCTGGTATATCTACCTATCTACCTCGAGAGGGGCCGGAAACAGAAATCCACTGTCATATCCATTAGACCAAGGGAAATTGTATAGCTCCCTATCCACCTCGAAAGGGGCCGGAAACAGCCCGTCTGGTTCGGTTGTAAAGGTTGGATTTTCTGTATAGATACCTATCTACCTCGAGAGGGGCCGGAAACCAAAATCCCCATTGGGTTGTTAGTTTCAAAGCGTTTAGAAGTATAGATCCCTATCTACCTCGCGAGGGGACAGTTTCATAAGGGCAAAGGATTCCAAAAGTAAAAGAAAAAAGCGCTCATGACAAAGCAAAAGCGCAATTGTATCAATAAAGGAGGCATATGAAACGCATCGAACTATCATTTAAGCGGATTGACCAATCACCGAGCGACCTATCGACAAAATTCCAAGGTTTTCTTATGGAAAACTTGGAACCAGACTATGTGACTTGGCTACATGAGCAGGAGACCAACCCCTATTCACTAAAAATCATCCATCAAAAGGACAAGACCCTATGGTCCCTTCATCTTCTGACGGATGAGGCTGTCAAGCAGATTTTGCCTGTTCTATTGGAGCTCAAGAAATTAGAGCTTCATGACTTACCGACTCTCATGGTAGAGTCTTTGTCAATGAAAGATCTCAGTTCGGAACAACTCTTTGAGTTTTTTAATGAAAACCAAGATCGGTCACTCTACACCATTCATTTTCAAACTCCAACAGGATTTCGCTCCCAGGGAGAGTACGTGCTCTTTCCGACCATGCGTCTCATCTTTCAGAGTTTGATGATGAAGTATGCACGTCTGGTCGAGAATCGTCAGGACATTGAAGAGGAAACCCTGGACTACTTGGTCAAGCATAGTAGGATTACCAGCTATCGATTGGAATCCAGCTATTTTAAAGTCCATGGCAAAAAAATCCCTGGTTTCAGGGGGAGATTGACCTTTAAGATTACAGGTCCAAATACCTTGAAAGCATACGCCAATATGCTTCTAAAATTTGGGGAATACTCAGGCCTAGGTATGAAAACTAGCTTAGGGATGGGAGGTTTAGAACTTGAAGAAAGAAAAGATTGATTTAGTTTATGGGTCGCTTTTGCACGCCATCGGTAAGGTGATTCAAGGTTCCAGGTATGATGAGAAAGATCTGGGTACCGTTGGGTCCGAATGGTTTAGACGCTTTTCGGATAATGAAAAGATAGCTCAGCAGATAGCCAAGGCGACTTCTAGTGATTTGCCGACGGACTTAGCTCCTGATAGTTTGGTCTATATCACCTCAGCTGCCGCAAAGATTGCTTCAGGCCTAAAAGGGACAGCAGACACTCATCAAGGAAAAGAAGATTTCCTAAGCAAACAATCGGATATCTTCAATGTTTTTTCAGATACCCCTAGTCTGCGTTATCTTGATGCACGACCATTAGAGCTTGGCGGGGAGCCAAACTATGCCAAGGAATTGAGTGAGCCGTCTGACCAGTCAGACTATGACTTGATAGCAGCGACCTTAGAAAAAGAGTTTGAGATATTTGACTTTAGCCAATCTGAGATAGATGCCCTTTTGAATCTCCTTGAGTCTACTCTTTCCTATGTACCTGTTTCGACAAAGACCAAGGAATTATCGGATATTTCCCTAGCAACCTACAGTCGTCTGACAGCTGGTTTTGCCCTAGCTATAGAAGACTATTTAGCAGACAAGAATTGCCGTGACTATGAGAAGGTACTGGGGCAAGATTTAGAAGCTTTTTATAGCGAGAAGGCCTTTTTATTAGCAAGTTTTGACTTGTCAGGGATTCAGGACTTTATCTACAATATCGCAACAGCTGGTGCAGCCAAGCAACTAAAAGCACGTTCCTTGTATCTAGATTTCATGGGGGAACATATCGCTGACAGCTTACTGGAGAAGTTAGAGCTGACAAGGGCTAATCTTCTCTACGTTGGTGGAGGGCACGCCTACTTTATCCTTCCAAATACCGAAAAAACTAGAGAAACTTTGGCTAGCTTTGAAGCAGAATTCAATCAGTTTCTGGTCAAGCATTTCCAGACAGGCTTATACGTAGCATTTGGTTGGAGTCCATTTTCTGCCAATGATATGACAACGACACTGGCCGACTATCGTAAAGTCTACCAAACAACCAGTCGGATGATTTCTCAAAAGAAAATTTCTCGCTATGACGCCAAAACTCTCCTTGAACTTAACCAAGGTGGAAGAAGTTCTCAGAGAGAATGTGCTATTTGCCACTCAGTCGAAAAGCTTACCAATTATAAAGATCAAGAAGTCTGCCATATCTGCGCAGGAATGTATCGCTTTGCCAAGGAAATACAAGAAAACTACTATATTGTGACAAAAGAAAAAGGCCTGCCGATAGGTCCGGGAGCCTATATTAGTGGTATTTCAAAGGCCAACCTTGCCAATGAAGAGTGGGACCGTGTTTATGTAAAGAATAGCTATAGTACAGATATCCTAAAAGCAACCCATGTCTTTGTCGGAGATTACAAATATGCTGAGATTGACCAGTATGCCAAATTATCTCAGGATAGGGAAACTGGACAAGGGATTAAGCGATTAGCAGTTGTTCGACTAGATGTGGATGATCTAGGAGCAGCCTTTATGGCTGGGTTCTCCTATCAAGATGGTGGCAAATATAATACTCTGGCACGCTCGGCAACCTTCTCTAGAAGTATGAGTCTCTTCTTTAAGGTCTATATCAACCAGTTTGCGAAAGAGAAAAAACTATCGATCATTTATGCCGGTGGAGATGATGTATTTGCTATCGGTTCTTGGCAGGATATTATTGAGTTTACTATTTGTCTCCGACAATACTTTATCAAGTGGACAAATGGTAAATTAACCCTATCAGCAGGGATCGGTCTCTTTCCAGATAAAACTCCAGTTAGCCTGATGGCTGAGGAAACTGGTAAGTTAGAAGGGGCAGCAAAGGATAACGATAAGGATAGTATTTCCCTTTTTGAAAAAGCCTATACCTTGGAGTTCGACCAATTTATTGACAATGTCTATAATGGGAAACTGAAGAGCATTCGTTACTACTTTAATATTCAAGATGAGCGCGGAAAGAGTTTTGTATACAGACTGATTGAGCTCCTTCGTAACTACGATCGTATGAATATTGCTCGATTAGCCTATTATTTGACGCGCTTAGAGGATCAAACTTCTAAGGATAAAAAAGAAGAGTTTAAAGAGTTTAAAGATTTATTCTTTTCTTGGTATACAGGTAGCAAAAATGAACGTAAGGAAGCAGAGATAGCTTTACTTCTATATATTTATGAGATTAGAAAGGATTCATAGATGGCAATTTTAACAGATGATAATTACGTAGATAAGGCAGAGAATGTTATTAAATCACTGAATCGAAACACTAGAGATTCTAGGAACCCTGAAGCATTCCTTTTAACAACCAGCAAAATTAGAAACCTACTAAGCTTGACGAGTACCCTCTTTGATGAAAGTAAGGTTAGAGAGTATAAGGATTTAGCTGACAAAATTGCTTATTTGAGAGTGCAGTTTGTTTATCAATCGGGCCGAGAAACTGCGGTTAAAGACTTGGTTAAAAAGGCTGAAATTCTAGACATTCTAAAAGAAATAAACAATAAGGAAAGTCTCCAACGTTTTTGTCGCTATATGGAAGCACTAGTAGCTTATTTCAAATTTTATGGAGGAAAAGATTAATGGCATTTGCAAAAATTCAAGTAAAAGGACAAATTCGTCTAGAAACAGGACTTCATATTGGTACAAGCAATGCTTTTGCGGCAATTGGGGCTACTGATTCGCCTGTAATCAAGGATCCTATTACTAACTTACCAATCATTCCGGGTTCAAGTATAAAAGGGAAGATGCGTAGTCTTCTTTCAAAAGTTCATAATGAACGACTAGCTAAGAAACCAGGAGAAGATGGAGAAATTCTAAGTCGACTCTTTGGGAACAGTTCTGATAATCGCTATAAAATGGGGCGACTCATTTTTAGAGATGCCTTCTTAATCAATAAGGACAAGTTAGATTCATTAGGGGTCAAGAGTTATACTGAAGTTAAGTTTGAAAATACTATTGACCGTATCACTGCTGAAGCGAATCCAAGACAAATTGAACGTGCTATCCGAGACAGTGTCTTTGGATTTGAGTTAATCTATGAGGTGACAGATAAGAGTCAAGCTCAAGTGGAAGAAGATTTCAAAGTAATACTTGATGGATTAAAACTCTTGGAACTTGATTATTTAGGTGGATCTGGCTCTCGTGGATATGGTAAAGTTGTTTTTGAGGATCTTAAAGCAAATACAGTTTTCGGAAACTATGATGTTAGTAGATTGAATGAACTTTTAACTACGGAGGTCTAGTATGACCTATAAGATGTATATTATGAACTTCCATACTGCTCACTTTGGAGCAGGTACTCTGGATAGTTCTAAAATGACTTTTGCAGCTAATCGCTTATTTTCTGCCTTAGCTATTGAAGCGAAAAAAATGGGGAAAATGGGGGAATTTGTATCATTAGCAGGTCAAGATGAATTTGTTTTGACAGATGCATTTCCCTATCGGTCAGGTCCATTTTTACCTAAGCCGATAGGATTCCCAAAGCTTGATCAGCCGGACTTAACAACGGATGTTAGAGAAGTAAGACGTCAAGCGAAAATGGCAAAGAAACTTCAGTTTATCCCTTTGGATAAATTTGATTCTTATGTAAATGGAACTCTTTTTGAAGACGCAGAACATGCAGTAACAAACATCATCACTAAAAACCAACCTCATGTAGATGGAAACCTTTTCCAAGTGTCTACCGTTAGATTTACAGACAACTCTTCTCTTTACGTGATTGCGACCGAATCAAACCTCTTGAATGAACTCATAACAAGCTTGCAGTATACAGGAATTGGTGGGAAACGCTCCAGCGGTTATGGACGGTTTGATTTAACCATTACAGACATACCTGATGCTCTTAAAAATCGTCTTACTAAGGTCCATCAAGGACCTGTCATGACCTTGACGACTTCTCTACCAGTCGAAAAGGAACTTGAATATGCTATGGAAACTGGTTCCTATTTACTAAGTAAATCAAGTGGTTTTGCTTTTAGTACAGAAACTAATGAAAATTACCGAAAGCAGGATTTATATAAGTTTGCTTCTGGATCTACTTTCTCTGAAACATTTACAGGACAGATTGTGGATGTAAGGCCTCTAGATTTCCCACATGAAGTATTAAACTATGCTAAACCACTATTTTTCAAGATGGAGGGAGAAAGATGAGAACAGAATATAGAACCTTTCAATTTAGCCTCCTAGCCATGGCTCCTATCCATATTGGGAATGGTGAGAAATATACTTCTCGAGAATTTATCTATGAAAATGGCTACTTTTATTTCCCAGATATGGGTAAGTTTTATAATCGAATGGTGGAGAAAGGTTATGACCAGAAGTTTGAACGGTTTTTACAAGAGACAAAGCCAAACGCCAGAAATAATCGCTTGATTTCCTTCTTGGATGATAACCGGATATCTAATCGTGATTTCGGTGGTTACCGGATTGTTGAGACTGGTTTGGAAATTGAAAAAAATAATCGCGATTCCAAATTAGGCACGATAAATGAAGTGACAAAATTTATTAGAGACCCTTTTGGAAGTCCATATATTCCAGGTAGTTCCTTAAAGGGAGCTATTCGGACCATTTTAATGAATACCAATCCTGACTGGAACAATAAGAATGCAGTCGATTTTCGTGGTAGAAGTCCTAAAGAAAACAAAAAGATGGTTCCTTGGGGTGCCAAAAAGGGTCAAGAATTTAATGACTTGTTCAATGCCATTCGTGTTAGTGATAGTAAGCCATTTAACAATGAGCAGATTATTCTAGTTCAAAAATGGGATTATTCAGCCAAGTCTTTAACTGCCAAGCCTCTTCCTTTATACAGAGAAGCAATCGTACCCTTAACTAGAATCAATTTCATCATTACTACAACCACTAAGGAAGCTGGAATCCTAATTGAGGAATTAGGACAGAGAGCACAAGCTTTTTACAAAGAATATAAAGAATTTTTCTTATCAGATTTTCCTGAAAATAAAATTCAGCCAAATCTTCAATATCCTATCTATTTGGGGGCGGGAAGTGGAGCCTGGACAAAAACCTTGTTTCAACAAGCGGATGGAATCTTACAAAAACGATATAGTCGAATGAAGACAAAGATGGTTGGTAAGGGAGTGTTAAAATTAACAAAAGCACCAAGGAAAAGTGTTAAAACAACACAAGCAACTCGAAAACTGATAATGAATGATGAGTCTTTCTATGAGATGGGCAAAGCAAACTTTATGATTAAGGAGTTTACTAAATGACAATTTTAATTTCAGCAGTAGGTAACACAGATCCTATCAGTAAGAACAGAGATTCAGCCTTAATGCACATAACTCGAAAATATAAACCAGAAAGAATCATCTTACTCTATAGTGAGGAAATGTTAGTTAAAAAAACTCTTATTGAGAGAGCCCTTTTTTCATTTAAAGACTATAAACCTGATGTGAAAACTCATGAGCAAATCTTAAGGAATGATGAGGTTTATTTGTATGATAAAATGTATGAAGTCATAGGAAAAATTATAAAAGAGTATTCTAAATTAGGGGAGGAATTAATTCTAAATCTATCTTCTGGTACTCCTCAGATAAAATCAGCTCTATTCGCTATAAACCGAATTGATGACTATAATACGAAGGCAATTCAAGTTACCACTCCTAGTAATTCATCTAACAATCCCCAAAAAATACTCTCCAAGGAAGAGGAAGATAATCTGTTTAAAAATAATGAAGATAATCAGGATAATTATGAAAACAGATGTATCATGGATATAGCGGAGAAGTTCAATCATTCTTTAGTTAAACGTCATTTAAGAAGTTTGATAGAGTCATATGATTATTTAGCTGTTGAAAAGATTGTTATCCGGAGAGATTCGAAGGGGCTGCTTTCAAATAAGCAGTTAGCTCGTTTAAGAATCATTCTAACCGACTTAGTAAATGTTTTTAAAAAACAAGAAGTTCTTTCAGAAATTCAGAAATATCCACTTTCAGAGGTTGAGAAAAAAGCCCTTAATTATTTTTTGATGATTGAGATTTTAAACAAACGAGGTCAAGTAGCAGATGTTTTGATTAAGTCAAAATCATTAGTCGAATTTATATTAGAAGATAGAATAAAAAGGAACCATCCGAATCTAATAACATATAAAAATAAGTTACCTAAACTAAACAAAGAACATCAAGATTTTGAAAAAGTTATCGGTTATTTAGATAGTGATTATAAAAAAGCACAGAATGAAAATGAGGGCAAAAAAGAAGACTTTTCTCCTACAACAACTCTAAATCTAATTATATACACTAAAATTTTAGAGTATTACAAATATAGTCCTGAATTAATTAAGTCACTTAGAGTTATCATTTCTTTAAACAATGAGAGAAATAAGGTGGCACATGGTTTGTCAGAGATTGATAGTAAACTAGTCAATTCTAAGAAATTGCAACAGACAATAGATACCTTGCGCTTTATTTTACAAGATACATTCGAGATTGATGATAGCTATTTCTTTTGTTATCAAGCACTTAATAATGAAATGCTTGACTTACTTCGTCAATAATGCATACCTTTATTGATAAGTCTACCTTTCTGGTGAAACATTTCATGAGATTATGAGTCCTTGTTTTTCCAGTTGACGCAAACTTAAAAAAACGATATAATAAGAAAGTTGAGAATTGATTTTCTGTCATCTTAGTCCAGAGAAATGGCGGTGCTGCGAGCCATCTAAGGTAGGAATTCATGCTACTCAATCATACAATTGCATAAGATTTTGAGAATGACAAGTTCATTGAATGAAGGTGGTACCGCGGTTTTTCGCCCTTCGTGATGTGAGCTTGTCTTTTGATTTTTGGAGGTGTTTATGAAGACATTTCTCGTGAAACAAAAGTTTCGTCTTGGGGGCGAACGCTTTGATATCAAGGATGACAGAGGAGTAGTGAACTATCAAGTGGAGGGATCTTTTTTTCAAATTCCTAAGACCTTTACCATCTATGACGCCTATGGTGAACAAGTTAGTGAAATCAGTAAAGAATTTTTCACCTTGCTTCCTCGCTTTACTATTCAGCTACGAAACGGTTTCAATTTCGTTATTCGTAAGAAGTTGACCTTCTGGAGAGATAAGTATGAGTTTGATAATCTAGGGCTTCGTATCGAGGGCAATATCTGGGATTTGAATTTCAAATTGCTAGATGATCGTGATCAGCTTGTTGCCGAGATTCGGAAAGAGATTTTCCATTTGACCTCAACTTACACCGTAACCGTCTATGAAGACTCTTATGCAGACCTAGTCATTTCCCTCTGTGTCGCGATTGACTATGTGGAGATGCTGGAAAGCCAATCAAATTAAACAAGTAATAAGGAGATATTATGAAACAACTATCTAGTGCTCAAGTTCGCCAAATGTGGCTTGATTTCTGGGCAAGCAAAGGACACTCTGTAGAACCATCAGTCAGCTTGGTTCCTGTAAATGACCCAACTCTTTTGTGGATTAACTCTGGGGTAGCAACCCTTAAGAAATACTTTGACGGGACTATTATTCCTGAAAATCCACGTATTACCAATGCGCAAAAAGCTATCCGTACCAACGACATCGAAAATGTCGGAAAAACAGCTCGCCACCATACTATGTTTGAAATGTTGGGGAACTTCTCTATCGGAGATTACTTCCGTGACGAAGCTATCACTTGGGCTTATGAGCTTTTGATAAGCCCTGAATGGTTTGATTTTCCTGCTGAAAAACTCTACATGACCTACTATCCAGATGATAAAGATTCTTATAACCGCTGGATTGAAGTAGGAGTGGACCCAAGCCACTTGATCCCAATCGAAGACAACTTCTGGGAAATCGGTGCTGGACCTTCTGGACCTGATACAGAGATTTTCTTCGACCGTGGTGAAGCCTTTGACCCAGAAAATATCGGTATTCGCCTGCTTGCAGAGGATATCGAAAACGACCGTTACATTGAAATCTGGAACATCGTTTTGTCACAATTTAACGCAGACCCTGCTGTTCCTCGTAGCGAATACAAGGAATTGCCACACAAGAACATTGATACGGGCGCTGGTTTGGAGCGTTTGGTGGCAGTTATCCAAGGGGCTAAGACTAACTTTGAAACTGACCTCTTCATGCCGATCATTCGTGAAGTTGAGAAGTTATCTGGTAAGGTTTATGACCAAGATGGCGACAACATGAGCTTTAAGGTTATCGCTGACCACATTCGTTCCCTTTCATTTGCCATTGGTGATGGTGCCCTTCCAGGAAATGAAGGTCGTGGTTATGTCCTTCGCCGTCTCCTCCGTCGCGCGTCTATGCACGGTCAAAAATTGGGCATCAACGAGCCTTTCCTTTACAAACTGGTTCCAACTGTTGGAAAAATCATGGAAAGCTACTACCCAGAAGTGCTTGAAAAACGTGACTTTATCGAGAAAATCGTCAAGAGCGAAGAAGAGTCATTTGCCCGTACCCTTCATTCAGGTCAACACTTTGCAGAAACCATTGTAGCTGATTTGAAAGCGAAAGGTCAAAACGTTATCGCGGGGCAAGATGTCTTCAAACTCTACGACACTTACGGATTCCCAGTGGAGTTGACAGAAGAAATCGCTGAAGAAGCAGGTATGACTGTCGACCGTGAAGGATTTGAAGCAGCCATGAAAGAGCAGCAAGAACGTGCGCGTGCGTCTGCTGTTAAGGGTGGCTCAATGGGAATGCAAAATGAAACCCTCCAAAACATTACAGTGGAAAGTGTCTTCAACTACAATGCTAGTCAATTGCCTTCTAAGTTGGTGGCTATCGTAGCGGACAATGCAGAAGTAGAAGCTGTTTCTGAAGGAACTGCCTCTCTTATCTTTGCGGAAACACCATTCTACGCTGAAATGGGTGGACAGGTTGCAGACCACGGACAAATCTTGGACGCTGATGGAAATGTCGTAGCTACTGTGACAGATGTTCAAAAAGCACCAAACGGACAAGCTCTTCACACTGTTGACGTCCTTGCACCGCTTGCTTTGAACCAAGAATACACATTGGCAATTGATTCAAATCGTCGTCATCGTGTCATGAAAAACCACACAGCCACTCACTTGCTCCATGCGGCCCTTCACAATATCCTTGGCCACCATGCGACACAAGCAGGATCTCTGAACGAAGTAGAATTCCTTCGCTTTGACTTCACGCATTTCCAAGCCGTAACTCCTGAAGAATTGCGTGCGATTGAACAGCAAGTCAACGAAAAAATCTGGGAAGCAATTGCAGTAGAAACTGTTGAGACGGATATTGATACCGCTAAAGAAATGGGTGCTATGGCCCTCTTTGGTGAGAAATACGGTAAAGAAGTCCGTGTTGTTACAATTGGTGACTACTCTGTCGAACTTTGTGGTGGTACCCATGTTGGCAACACTTCTGAGATTGGTCTCTTCAAGATTGTCAAAGAAGAAGGAATCGGTTCAGGTACCCGTCGCATCTTGGCAGTGACTGGTAAGGAAGCCTTTGAAGCCTACCGTGAACAAGAAGACGCTCTTAAAGCTGTCGCCGCAACCTTGAAAGCACCTCAACTTAAAGAAGTACCTCATAAGGTTGAAGGGCTTCAAGAGCAACTCCGTCAACTTCAAAAAGAAAATGCTGAGTTGAAAGAAAAAGCTGCAGCCGCAGCTGCTGGCGATGTCTTCAAGAATGTTCAAGAAGCAAACGGACACCGTTACATTGCAAGTCAAGTTTCTGTATCAGATGCAGGTGCTCTTCGTACCTTTGCGGATAACTGGAAACAAAAAGACTACTCTGACCTGCTTGTCCTAGTTGCAGCTATCGGCGACAAAGTTAATGTCCTCGTAGCTAGCAAGACTAAAGACCTTCATGCAGGAAACCTTGTTAAAGAATTGGCTCCAATCGTTGATGGACGTGGTGGTGGTAAACCAGACATGGCCATGGCAGGAGGAAGCAACCAAGAGAAAATCCAAGAACTCTTGGATGCAGTAGCAGGTAAATTGTAAGACATTAAAGATCTATCTATTAGGATAGGTCTTTTTGTGATTGCAAAAAAGCCAAATCCGCTTGGATTTGACTTGTAACTGATAGGTTTATTTTATTGCCCAGACACTGACTGAACCTGCTGCTACTGGAAATTCTCCATAACCTTCAGCATTGATTGTAACTTGTACTGGGTGATTTTCAAGGAGGTCAACAAAGGTTTGGTCAGCCCATTCTTGCCCGACAAACATAGACTTGCTGTTTTCTTGGTCATTGGAGATAAGGACAGCAATTGGGGATTGATTTTCAGCACCTGAACGAACCCATCCGATACAGTTGGCATCGTCAAAGTAGTCTGTTTGCTCTCCATAGGCCATGTCTTTTCGGATGGCTAGGAGACGGTCAAGAACTTCTTTGAAATCTTGTTGAGCATATTGCCCTGAAATGCCGTAATAATCTCCGTAAAAGACACATGGAAGTCCATCTTGGCGTAATAGAATAAGGGCATAGGCTGCTGGTTTGAACCATTCTTCAACAGTTGATTCAAGGGCTTGACCTCTTTGGGTATCGTGGTTGTCAACGAAGGTTACAGCCTTATCAGGCTTGAGTTCAACCAAGCTATCAGTAAAGATAGTACGAAGGTCATAGTTTGCTCCAGAATGACTAGCTTCAAAGAGGTTTTGGTGGAGACGAACATCGACAAGGTCAAAACGTTCCTCTGTTTTCTCGAGATAGTCTAGATTGGCTTCCTTGTCTGGATTCCAAAATTCACCAAAAACATAGAAATCTTCGCCGTATTTTTCCTTCATATCACGAATGAAATTGCCCATAAAGAAGGAGTCGATGTGCTTAACGGCATCCAAGCGGAAACCAGCTACACCAGTCGTTTCCATGAACCAGTCAGCCCAGTCATAGATGTTTTGGATGACTTCAGGATGCTTAAAGTCTAGGTCAGCATACATGAGGTAGTCGTAGTTACCGTTTTCGTTATCGACCAATTCCTCATTTGCCCAGCCCTTGTTGTCCCCCTGGATCAGGTAGATGCCAGACTTACGACGCTTGGCATCGTAGTCTGTACCTGTGAAGTGGTACCAGTGCCAGTGGAAGTCATTGTAGGTATTTTGGCGACCATCGAAAGTAAAGTGAGTCCAGCCATTGATAGTGTAGGGCTCGCTTAGTTGAACGGTACGATCCTCAGGGTCCACTTCAATAACCTGAAAGGCTTCCATATGATCAGCAGCGGCCTTGTGATTGAGCACCACATCAGCCATAGGCTGGATTCCATGCTCCTTGAGAGTCTGAATCGTTTGAAGATAGTCTTCTTTAAACCCATACTTGGTGCGGACAGTCCCTTTTTGGTTAAATTCACCTAGGTCAAAAAGATCATAAACGCCATAGCCAACATCTTTTTCATTGGTTGCCTTGAAGGCAGGTGGCATCCAGACATGACTGATACCAAGATTTGCTAGGTGTTCTGCGTCATCTGCCAATCTCGTCCAGTGTTGGCCGTCGTGGGGCAGATACCACTCAAAGTATTGCATAAGTGTCTGATTTTGCATTGTTTTTCCTCTTGCTTATCAATGTTGTGTTTTATTCTACCATAAAGTTTAGAACTAGGCAAACGTTTGCGCAAGATTCTATACTCATTTCTGAAATTGTCTATTTTTATCGATTAAAATCTCTCTTTCCATCACAAGGGAGAGGATGTTTTGGTGAAAAAGTAAATGGAATAAACTTATTTTAACAAAAATGACACTCAGTAAACTAAAGTACATATGGTTAAACGGTTTCTTTTTTGAGAATTGTCACAAAATTTGCTATAATAGTAGCTATGAATAGAATTAGGGTCAGCAGACGTGTTGAAAAAAAGCTAGCTAAGGGTCTAGTTCTTTTGGAAGCAAGTGATTTAAGAGATATTGATCTGACGGATCAGGCAGTAGAAGTTCTTAGTCAAGACGGGAATTTTTTAGGGAGCGCCTATCTTTCTCAGCAGAATAAGGGAATCGGTTGGTTCATCAGCAAGAAAAAGGTTCGTTTCAATCAAGCCTTTTTTGAAATGCTGTTTCGTAAGGCCAAGGAAGCTAGAAAGCCTTATTATCAGGATGACTTGACTACTGCCTTTCGCCTCTTTAACCAAGAGGGGGATGGTTTTGGTGGACTGACTCTTGATCTTTACGGAGATTATGCTGTCTTTTCTTGGTACAACTCCTTTGTTTACCAGATTCGTGAGCTGATAGTTAAGGCTTTTAAGGAAGTTTTTCCTGAGGTCTTGGGGGCTTATGAGAAGATTCGTTTTAAAGGTCTAGACTACGAGTCTGCCTATGTTTATGGTGAGGAAGCGCCAGACTACTTTACTGTTCTTGAGAATGGCCTGCTCTATCAAGTCTTTATGAATGATGGCTTGATGACAGGGATTTTCCTAGACCAGCATGAGGTTCGTGGGAGTCTGGTTGACGGTCTTGCAATGGGCAAATCCTTGCTCAATATGTTTTCCTATACGGCTGCCTTTTCTGTTGCTGCAGCTATGGGAGGCGCGAGTGAGACAACTTCTGTCGACTTGGCCAAACGGTCCAGAGAGTTGTCAGAAGCTCATTTTCAGGCAAATGGACTCAGCACGGACAATCATCGTTTTATCGTCATGGATGTCTTTGAGTACTTCAAGTATGCCAAGCGAAAAGGCTTGACCTATGATGTGATTGTCCTAGATCCGCCAAGCTTTGCCCGCAATAAAAAACAAACATTTTCTGTGGCGAAGGACTATCACAAGTTGATTTCCCAGAGTCTAGAAATTTTAAATCCTGGAGGTATTATCATTGCCAGTACTAATGCTGCCAATGTTTCCCGCCAGAAATTTACAGAACAAATTGATAAAGGTTTTGCAGGAAGAAAATATCAGATCTTAAACCAATATGGCCTTCCAGCAGACTTTGTCTATAATAAAAAAGATGAAAGCAGTAATTACCTCAAGGTGATTAGTATGAAGGTTAGTAGATGAAATTAGTCGTTTCAGTAATGCCAAGAAGTTTAGAAGAAGCGCAAGAACTGGATGCCACTAGGTATGAAGATGCCGATATCATCGAGTGGCGTGCGGACTTTCTTGCAAAAGACGCTATTTTACAGGTAGCACCCGCTATCTTTGAGAAATTTGCAGGACGCGAACTTGTCTTTACCCTTCGGACTCGCGCTGAGGGAGGAGAAATCGAACTTTCCTCAGAAGAGTATGTTCAAATCATCAAGGAAGTGACCCAACTCTACCAACCAGACTATGTGGATTTTGAGTATTTCAGCCACAAGGATGTTTTTGAGGAAATGTTGGATTTTCCAAATCTGGTCTTGAGTTATCACAATTTCCAGGAAACACCTGAAAACATGATGGAAATCTTGTCTGAATTGACCAGCTTGACTCCAAAAGTAGTGAAGGTATCAGTAATGGCAAATACAGCTCAGGATGTTTTGGATCTGATGAATTATACGCGAGGTTTCAAGACACTCAATCCTGAGCAAGAGTACGTGACTATTTCCATGGGGAAAATTGGTAAGGTTTCGCGTATCACTTCAGATGTGACAGGTTCTAGCTGGTCTTTTGCTAGCATGGATGCGGCCAGTGCACCGGGTCAGATTTCTCTATCAAGTATGAAAAAAATCAGGGAGATTTTGGATGAAGCTTGATGGCTATACACGTTTAGCTGCAGTTGTTGCCAATCCCATCAAACACTCTATTTCACCCTTCATCCACAATAGGGCCTTTGAGGCGACAGCTACCAATGGTGTCTATGTGGCTTGGGAGATTGAAGCGGGTGACTTGGCAGAAACAGTAGCCAATATTCGCCGTTACCAGATGTTTGGCATCAACCTCTCCATGCCTTACAAGGAGCAAGTGATTCCTTATCTGGATGAGTTGAGTGATGAGGCTCGTTTGATTGGGGCGGTCAACACAGTTGTCAATCAAGACGGAACGTTAATTGGATATAATACAGATGGCAAGGGATTTTTTAAGAGCTTGCCTTCTTTTGCAATCTCGGATAAGAAAATGACCATTCTGGGCGCAGGTGGAGCGGCCAAATCAATCTTGGCACAAGCCATTTTGGACGGGGTCAGTCAGATTTCAGTCTTTGTGCGTTCAGTTTCTATGGAAAAAACAAGACCTTACCTAGCCAAGTTGCAGGAGCAAACAGGATTTAAAGTGGACTTGTATGCTTTAGAAGATGTTTCTGAACTGCAATCAAGGATTGCCGAGTCGGACTTATTAGTCAATGCTACCAGTGTGGGCATGGATGGTCAGTCGTCGCCAGTTCCTGAAAGTATCAATTTGCCAGAGGCTCTCCTGGTCGCAGATATCATTTACCAACCTTTTGAGACGCCATTTTTGAAATGGGCTAGAAGTCAGGGCAATCCAGCCGTTAATGGTCTTGGAATGTTACTCTATCAAGCTGCAGAAGCTTTTCAACTGTGGACAGGTAAAGAAATGCCGACAGACGAGATTTGGCAGTCCTTAACAGAAAAATATAAATAGTGAAAAGGAGACCCTACTATGAAAATCAGAATCGATATTCCGCATCATCCTTATGATATTCAGATTGAAAAAGGTTGTCTGGCCCAGGCTGGTCAATGGTTGCGAGAACTCTGGCAACCTCAAAAAGTGGTCATTGTAACCGACAACCATGTAGCTTCTCTCTATGCAGAGAAGGTTAAACTCAGCCTAGAAGATGCTGGTTTTCAGGTAGCTGTTTTTGACTTTTTAGAAGGCGAAGAACGAAAAAATTTAACCACTGTTCAGAAGGTCTATGAATTTCTAGTTAAGCAAGGTTTGACTCGTAGCGATGGGATCGTGGCTCTTGGTGGTGGTGTCGTTGGAGACCTGGCTGGTTTTGTGGCCTCTACCTATATGCGGGGCATTCACTTTGTTCAGATTCCGACTAGTTTGACTGCTCAGGTTGATTCTTCTATCGGTGGAAAGACGGGGGTCAATACTCCATTTGCTAAAAATATGGTGGGAACTTTTGCCCAACCAGATGGGGTTCTGATTGACCCGCTTGTCCTTGAAACACTCGGGAAAAGAGAGTTGATTGAAGGGATGGGTGAGGTTATCAAGTACGGCTTGATTGAGGATCCAGAACTGTGGGCTCTCTTAACAGAACTGGATGGCTCTGTTGAGAGCGTTCTGGAACATGCAGAGACCTTGATTGAACATTCTTGTCAGGTGAAGCGCAAGATGGTGGTCGAAGATGAGTTGGACAATGGTGTTCGGCTTTACCTCAACTTTGGACACACTATTGGCCACGCCATTGAAGCAACAGCTGGTTACGGCAAGGTCATGCATGGTGAGGCTGTGGCTATGGGAATGGTACAGATTGCCAAGGTTGCTGAGGAAAAAGGCCTTATGCCAGCTGGCATAACTCAGTCCATTACAGAGATGTGTCAGAAATTTGGCTTACCTGTTGACTATGAAAAATGGGATGTTGACAAGCTTTATCAGGCTTTGACTCATGACAAGAAAGCGCGTGGCAACACCTTGAAATTGGTCTTGGTGCCAGAGCTTTGTTCAGCGACCATTCACCCAGTTTCTCTGGAAGAGATGAAAGACTACTTGGTAAAATAAGGAGAACGTATGAGATATTTAACTGCAGGAGAATCACACGGCCCCCGTCTAACGGCTATCATTGAGGGAATTCCAGCTGGACTTCCTTTGACAGCTGAGGATATTAATGGAGACCTTAAACGCCGTCAGGGTGGCTACGGTCGTGGTGGTCGTATGAAGATTGAGAGTGACCAGGTTGTCTTTACCTCAGGCGTTCGTCACGGGAAGACGACAGGGGCTCCTATTACCATGGATGTCATCAATAAAGACCACCAAAAATGGTTGGATATCATGTCTGCTGAGGATATCGAAGACCGCCTTAAAAGCAAGCGGAAAATCACCCATCCTCGTCCAGGTCACGCCGACTTGGTAGGGGGCATCAAGTACCGTTTTGATGATTTGAGAAATTCCTTGGAACGTTCATCAGCTCGTGAAACAACCATGCGAGTAGCAGTTGGAGCAGTAGCCAAACGCCTATTGGCTGAGCTTGATATGGAGATTGCCAACCACGTTGTGGTTTTTGGTGGCAAGGAAATCGATGTACCTGAAAATCTAACCGTCGCTGAAATCAAGCAACGAGCTGCCCAGTCTGAAGTTTCTATTGTCAACCAAGAACGGGAACAGGAAATCAAGGACTACATTGACCAAATCAAACGTGACGGTGATACCATCGGTGGGGTTGTGGAGACAGTCGTCGGAGGCGTTCCAGTTGGTCTTGGTTCCTATGTCCAATGGGACAGAAAATTGGATGCGCGATTGGCCCAAGCAGTTGTTTCTATCAATGCTTTTAAAGGGGTGGAATTTGGTCTTGGATTTGAAGCTGGTTACCGTAAAGGTAGCCAAGTTATGGATGAAATTCTCTGGTCTAAAGAAGACGGCTATACTCGTCGTACCAATAATCTAGGTGGTTTCGAAGGTGGTATGACTAATGGTCAGCCCATCGTTATCCGTGGTGTCATGAAACCCATTCCCACACTCTACAAACCTCTCATGAGTGTGGATATCGAAACCCACGAACCGTACAAGGCAACCGTGGAGAGAAGTGATCCGACCGCTCTTCCAGCAGCAGGTGTAGTCATGGAAGCCGTTGTAGCAACGGTTCTAGCACAAGAAATCCTTGAAAAATTCTCATCAGATAATCTTGAGGAATTAAAAGAAGCGGTAGCTAACCACCGAGAATATACAAAGAACTATTAAGGAGTTCCTATGGCAAAAACAATCTATATCGCAGGTCTCGGTTTGATTGGTGCTTCAATGGCGCTCGGTATCAAGCGCGATCATCCAGATTATGAAATTTTAGGTTATAATCGCAGTCAGGCTTCGAGAGATATTGCCTTGAAAAAAGGCATGATAGACCGTGCGACGGATGATTTTGCCAGTTTTGCTCCTCTGGCAGATGTCATCATTCTGACCTTGCCGATCAAGCAGACCATTGCTTTCATTCAGGAGTTGGCAGATTTAGACTTGAAAGAAGGCATCATTATTTCAGATGCTGGCTCGACCAAGTCAGCCATTGTGGATACAGCGGAGCAGTATTTGGCTGGCAAGCCTGTTCGCTTTGTTGGGGCCCATCCCATGGCTGGTAGCCACAAGACAGGAGCTGCTTCTGCGGATGTTAATCTTTTTGAAAATGCCTACTATATCTTTACTCCATCGAGTTTAACTACTCCAGAAACCCTTTCAGAAATGAAGGACCTACTTTCTGGTCTCCATGCTCGTTTCATTGAAATTGATGCCAAGGAGCACGATCGAGTGACTTCCCAGATTAGCCATTTTCCCCATATCTTGGCATCAGGTCTCATGGAGCAAACAGCTGTCTATGCTGAAAAACATGAGATGACAAGGCGCTTTGCGGCGGGTGGTTTTCGAGATATGACTCGAATTGCGGAAAGCGAGCCAGGTATGTGGACTTCTATTCTCTTGTCCAATCGAGAGACTATTCTAGGGCGGATTGAGGATTTCAAGGAACGCTTAGATGGGATTGGTCAGGCTATTAGCAAGGGGGAAGAAGAGCAGATTTGGAACTTTTTCAACCAAGCACGTGAGCAACGGCAGGCTATGGAAATCCATAAACGTGGAGGTGTGGATAGCTCTTACGACCTCTATGTCGATGTTCCCGATGAAGAAGATGTTATCTTGCGGATTTTGGAATTGCTACGTGGGACTTCCTTGGTCAATATCCACATCAACGAAGAAAACCGTGAGGATGTTCACGGGATTCTACAAATTTCCTTTAAAAATGCTCAAGATTTAGAACGAGCTGAGCGCTTAATTACAGAAAATACGGACTACACAGTCGTCGTCAAATAAGGAGAAAATCATGTCAAATATTTACGATAGTGCAAATGAACTCAGTCGCGGGTTACGCGAACTACCAGAATACAAGGCGGTTAAGGCTGCAAAAGATGCCATCCAAGCTGATGAACAAGCTAGCAAGATTTTTGCAGACTACCTCACCTTCCAGCAAGAAATCCAAGTCATGGCGCAAACGGGACAAATGCCAGATGCCTCTTTCCAAGAAAAGATGCAGTCTTTCAGCAAGCAAATCCAAGAGAACGCTCTTTTGTCAGATTTCTTTGCCAAACAGCAACAATTGTCTATTTACCTTTCAGACATTGAAAAAATTGTCTTTGAACCTGTTTCAGAATTATTGAAATAGTATTTATCTGTATAAAAGCCAGAAATTTCAGGAATTTCTGGCTTTTTTGTGATAAAATAAGAAAAAGTATCGCAAGTATGGGGTCAACTATGAAACTAAAAACAAACATTCGCCACTTACATGGCAGTATCCGGGTTCCAGGTGACAAGTCTATCAGCCACCGTTCGATTATTTTTGGAAGTTTGGCTGAGGGAGAAACCAAGGTATATGATATTCTGCGTGGAGAGGATGTGCTCTCAACCATGCAGGTTTTTCGTGACCTTGGTGTTGAAATTGAGGATAAAGACGGTGTCATTACCATTCAAGGTGTTGGAATGGATGGCTTAAAAGCTCCGCAAAACGCCTTGGATATGGGGAATTCTGGAACCTCGATTCGCCTGATTTCAGGTGTCCTTGCCGGTGCAGACTTCGAAGTAGAGATGTTTGGAGATGACAGTCTTTCCAAACGTCCTATGGATCGCGTGACGATTCCTCTGAAAAAAATGGGCGTCAGCATTTCAGGGCAAACGGAGCGAGACCTGCCTCCTCTTCGCTTAAAAGGAACGAAAAAACTTACACCTATTCACTATGAGTTGCCAATCGCCTCTGCTCAAGTCAAGTCTGCCTTGATATTTGCAGCCTTGCAGGCTCAGGGGGAGTCCGTTATTATCGAGAAAGAATGTACTCGTAACCACACCGAAGATATGCTACAGCAATTTGGTGGTCATTTAAGTGTGGATGGCAAAAAAATTACAGTTCAAGGACCACAAAAACTGATCGGACAAAAGGTAATCGTGCCAGGAGATATTTCTAGTGCAGCCTTTTGGTTGGTTGCAGGTTTGATTGTTCCAAACTCTCGTGTGGTGCTGCAGAATGTGGGGATTAACGAAACGCGTACAGGTATTATTGATGTCATTCGCGCCATGGGAGGAAAACTAGAAATAACTGAAATTGACCCAGTTGCTAAATCTGCAACCCTAACTGTCGAGTCTTCTGACTTAAAAGG
This sequence comes from Streptococcus oralis subsp. dentisani, assembly GCF_003944205.1. Taxonomy (GTDB): domain Bacteria; phylum Bacillota; class Bacilli; order Lactobacillales; family Streptococcaceae; genus Streptococcus; species Streptococcus oralis_BH. The sequence continues at coordinate 59,740 of NZ_RJPH01000002.1, read as the reverse complement.
AACAGAGATTGGTGGATCCTTGATTCCCCGTTTGATTGATGAATTGCCTATTATTGCCCTTCTAGCGACGCAAGCCCAAGGTGTAACAGTTATTAAGGATGCTGAGGAACTCAAGGTCAAGGAAACTGACCGCATTCAGGTGGTGGCTGACGCCTTAAATAGCATGGGGGCGGATATCACTCCTACAGCAGATGGGATGATTATCAAAGGGAAATCAAGACTTCATGGCGCTAGAGTCAATACGTTTGGTGATCATCGAATTGGAATGATGACAGCTATTGCAGCCCTCTTGGTTGCGGATGGAGAAGTGGAACTTGATCGTGCTGAAGCCATCAATACCAGCTATCCTAGCTTCTTTGATGATTTGGAGACTTTGATTCATGGCTAAGGTATTACTCGGATTTATGGGGGCAGGCAAATCGACAATCGCTAGAGGATTGGACCCGGACTACATCGATATGGATGCCTTAATCGAGGAACGTTTGGGAATGTCCATTGCGAATTTCTTCGCTGAAAAAGGAGAAGTGGCCTTTCGTCAAGTAGAGTCAGAAGTCCTAGCTGACTTACTAAAAACGGACCGAGTTGTGTCAACTGGCGGAGGAGTTGTCATTTCTCAGAGAAATCGTGACTTGCTCAAGACCAATCCTGATAACATCTACCTAAAAGCAGATTTTGAAACCCTCTACCAACGTATCGCAGCTGACAAGGACAATCAGCGCCCGCTTTTTCTCAACAAAAGTAAGGAAGAGCTAGCCAGAATTTTCCAAGAAAGACAAGCTTGGTATGAGGAAGTAGCCAGTCGGATTCTAGATGTGACCAAGCTAAGCCCAGAGGAAATTATAGAGGAACTGAGATGAAAATTGCCTATCTAGGTCCCAAGGGATCTTTTTCGCATCATGTTGTGCAGACAGCATTTCTCAAAGAGGAATTGCAGGCTTTTGCCAATATCACAGATGTTATTAAGGCCTATGAACAGGGCTTGGTGGACTATTCTGTGGTACCAGTTGAAAACTCCATTGAGGGGAGTGTGCATGAAAGCTTGGATTACCTTTTTCATCAGGCGGATATTCAGGCTGTTGCAGAAATCGTACAACCCATTCATCAGCAGCTGATGGCAGTTCCAGGTCAGTCAAAAATTGAGAAAATCTTTTCTCATCCTCAGGCTCTGGCTCAGGGAAAGAAGTTCATAGAGGAGCATTATCCAGAAGCCCAGCTTGAAGTGACGGCAAGCACAGCCTATGCAGCCCGATTTATTGCTGAACATCCAGACCAACCTTTTGCGGCTATTGCCCCTAGAAACTCCGCTGCAGAGTATGGTTTGGAATTGATAGCAGAAGATATCCAAGAAATGGAAGCCAATTTCACTCGTTTTTGGGTTTTAGGATCCGAGATTCCCACTATCCCTTTGCAATCGCAAACTGAAAAAATGAGTTTGGCCTTGACCTTACCAGACAACCTACCTGGTGCTCTTTACAAGGCACTTTCGACCTTTGCTTGGAGAGGGATTGACTTAACAAAGATTGAGAGTCGCCCCCTTAAAACAGCCTTGGGAGAATATTTTTTCATTATCGATGTAGACTATAGTGACAAAGAGCTGGTTCATTTTGCCAGACAAGAACTAGAAGCAATTGGAATCCAGTACAAGATACTGGGAACCTACCCTATTTTCACCATAAGGGACCTAGGAAAGGAGAGCCTATGAGCAAAGAAAGCCCTTTAAGTCATCATGAGCAGTTACGCTATGATTACCTTTTTAAGAATATTCATTACCTAAATGACAGAGAAAAGAGAGAATTTGACTATCTGAAAAGAAAAATGGACGGTGGATTTCCCTCTAATGAAGGTGAAAGGGAAAAAAATCTAGGGAAGGACATTGGGATTCCACAGTATTCCAATCAAAGTCGCTCGAATAGACATCAGAAATTTTCCTCTCTTCCAAAAGTGAAAAAGAAGAAACCAAGAAGATTTTTTAAACGAGTTCTAATTTGGCTTTTACTGTTGATAACCTGTGTGGCTGCGGGGATGATTTTTATGTTCCTGCGCGGTTTCCAGTCAGCAACTTCTACCAATAGGCCAGCTGATGCAAAAGCAGCTCAAGTAGAGGTCTTTAATGGTCAAGATACTAAAGACGGGGTGAATATCCTAATCATGGGGACAGATGGTCGTATTGGTCAAAACAGTGCAGAAACCCGTACAGATACGATTATGGTATTGAATGTTAGTGGTTCGGATAAGAAGATCAAGCTAGTCAGCTTCATGCGTGACAACCTAGTCTATATTGATGGCTACAGCCAGATTGTGAATGGCAAGAAACAAACGGATAATAAACTCAATGTTGCTTATGAACTCGGGGAACAAGAAGGGCAAAAAGGGGCTGAAATGGTCCGCAAGGTTCTAAAAGACAACTTTGATTTGGATATTAAGTACTATGCCCTAGTGGATTTCCAAGCCTTTGCAACTGCCATTGATACGTTATTTCCTGATGGGGTGACTATAGACGCTAAGTTTTCAACGTTAAATGGTCAGCCTCTGACAGCAGCCACAGTTGGAGATGACCTTCATGCAACAGAAACCGAATCGCCAACTCAAACTATTAAAGTTGGGAAACAGCAGATGAATGGCTCAACCTTGCTCAACTACGCTCGTTTCCGTGATGATGATGAAGGAGACTATGGTCGTACCAAACGTCAGCAGCAGGTCATGTCAGCAGTTCTTGAGCAAATCAAAGATCCGACCAAACTCTTTACAGGATCAGAGGCACTTGGAAAAGTCTTTGGAATGACTTCTACCAACCTACCATATACCTTCTTACTGACCAATGGCTTATCAGTTATCGAAGGTGCACAGAATGGTATCGAAAGACTCACAGTGCCAGAACTGGGCGATTGGGTAGATGCTTATGATGTCTACGGAGGACAAGGTCTACTTGTCGACCAGAACAAATACCGGACTAAACTCGCCCAAATGGGAATGAGGTAAGAGATAGATAAATAAAAATCAAAGCTTCATTCACCAGTAAAAATGGTGGATTGGGCTTTGATTTTTTACGGTATCTGATGGATTTTTAAGGCTTTTTTATGGTATAATAAAACGATATAACTCGTTATTGGACAGAAGAGGAGAGACATGAGTGATTTGAAAGCGATTCAGGCTCGTAGTCTGGAAATGGCTGAATATTTCGTCGCATTTTGTAAAGAACATAATTTGTTGTGCTATCTCTGTGGTGGAGGAGCGATTGGTGCCCTTCGCAACAAGGGCTTCATTCCTTGGGATGATGACCTAGATTTTTTCATGCCTCGCAAGGACTATGAAAAGTTAGCCGAACTATGGCCACGTTATGCAGATGAGCGCTATTTCTTGTCAAAGAGTCACAAGGATTTTGTAGACCGTAACCTTTTTATTACGATTCGTGATAAAGAAACAACTTGTATCAAGCCTTATCAACAGGATTTGGATTTGCCACATGGTTTGGCTTTGGACGTTTTGCCTTTAGATTATTATCCTAAAAATCCAGCTGAGCGCAAGAAACAGGTTCGCTGGGCCTTGATCTATTCCCTTTTTTGTGCCCAAACTGTTCCAGAAAAGCATGGTGCAGTCATGAAATGGGGAAGTCGTATCTTACTCGGTTTGACTCCCAAATCTCTACGCTATCGTATTTGGAAGAAAGCTGAGAAAGAAATGACCAAGTATGGTCTCGCTGAGAGCGATGGAATCACGGAATTATGCTCAGGTCCCGGCTACATGCGAAACAAATACCCAATCGCATCTTTTGAAGACAATCTTTTCTTGCCATTTGAAGGAACAGAGATGCCCATTCCAGTCGGTTATGATGCCTATCTCAGCACTGCTTTTGGGGATTATATGACACCGCCACCAGCGGACAAGCAAGTACCGCATCACGATGCCATTATAGCAGACATGGACAAGAGCTACACAGAGTACAAGGGAGAATATGGAGCATGATGGGAGAAAAAATAAGCGTTATCGTTCCGGTCTACAATGTAGAAACCTATCTGGAACGATGTGTGGAGTCAATTCTTCAACAGACTTATGCCCATTTTGAGTTAATCCTAATCAATGATGGCTCTACCGATTCCAGCGGACTGATCTGTGAGAATTTAGCCTCTCGGCATGAGAATATCAAGGTCTATCATCTAGAAAATGCTGGAGTCTCAAATGCGAGAAATACGGGAATCAAGCTGGCGACGGGTGCTTGGATCACCTTTATTGATAGCGATGATTTCGTTACCCAAGATTACCTAGCTACTTTAGCAAGTGCAGTTGAGGGGGCGAATCTAGGCTTTGTAATTGCTCCTCTACACCATATTAAAAACGGCATTGTGACAGACTTACCTCCACATTCTGGAAAAACAGAACTCTGGTCAACAGAAGAAACCATGAAGGAACTACTGATGACTACCAGAACGTCATTTTTTCCAGTTGCAAAACTGTTTAAGAGAGACCTGCTTGCGGATGAAAAGTTTAATACAAATTATCACCTAGCTGAAGATGCCTTATTTTTAACTGAATTGCTACTAAAGACAAGATGCAGCAGCGTATTTATTGACAAACCTGTTTATTATTATGATCATCGTGAGGGAAGTGCAACAACATCTGTTAACCAGCATGTATTTGACACGATAGAAGTTTATAAGCAAATAATTGCTCAAGTTTCACAAGTCTTTCCTAATTTAAAATATGAATTAAAAAATAGAGAATGTTGGTCGTACATCACAGTTTACGATAAAATTATCTTTACTTCATCTGAAGAGTATCAAAAGGAGAAAGCCGAGCTAAGGACTTGGATTGTTCGGCATCGACGCGAAATATGGAAGGATGCTTATTTCACTACTTTTCGCAAGGTAGCGATCCTTTCACTTGTCATTTCTCCATGGCTATATAAGAAAATTGTTGGATTAAAAAACTAATATCATGAGAAGGAGTTGAAAATGAATTTTTCAAAAATGGATGAATACTTTGAAAAATCAAAACCATGGATTGCGTATCTGTTTGTTTTTATTTCGATTTTAAGTATGAGTTCACTGGTTTATAAGATAGCAAATCCCCTCTATAAGGGATTGTCAGCGATTGTCGTGCTTTATATTTGCTATACTTTATTGTTTAAGTGGAAAGAAATCACAGCAGATCGTAAATTTCTATCCTTATTTGGACTCTTAGCTGGAAGTCATCTGCTATCAGCTGTTTTCAATCGCTCTGGACATCTGATTGGAAATGTGATTGAAATCCTCTTCATGGTAACCTATGTTTTATTATTTACTATGTTACAATCAGGGCAACTTAAAAAATTATTTGACTGGGTTACCTATACTATTCAAATCATTTCTTTTTCTTCCGCAATCTTTGCATTTGGTTTATTGGTAAGTAGAGTCCTTATCCTATTTAAGATTGGCGAACAATCTTATTATTATGGTGTCATGAATGGACGTCTGTGGGGAATTGTCAATCCAAATGCTAGTGCGATATTTTCATACATTAGCATTATTTTAGCTATGTATTTGATCCACAAAGGAAGTAAATATTCTGTTTATCTTAAACTGAACAATGTGATTCAATTAGTCTACTTTGCTACTATGCAAAGTAGAGGAGCCTTACTTTCTTTACTCCTCATGGTTGGACTCTATAGTTTCTTTGCCACTAGAGGAAGTATCGTTAAACGATTTCTTACTTTTATAGTTGCTGGTTTGCTGATTACTGCAACCAACATTGGATTAAGCTATGCAACCTCAATCTATATCGCATCTGAAACTGCGACTGTTTTTGACTTAAACAAAGGACAATCCTATGCTGAAACAGATTCGTCCGTCACTAAGAAGAACGGTGAACTCCATCTGATCGAAACAACACCAAGTGGTAGAACCTATATCTGGAAAAATGCCATCAAGATGGGAAGTGCCAAACCAATTTTTGGTTATGGTGTACGGAATGTTCCAGATTACTACACAGAATATTTCAGTAAATTTGAGATTCAAAACTCCCTTATCGGTGGGAATTTCCATAACATTTTTGTGACCATATTTGTCAGTTCGGGAGTTCTAGGCTTGGTATCCTTCCTTCTTATACTGGCTTATGTCATCAAGCGCTTTTTAACGTATTTGATTGTGTCCAAGAAAAATACTGACAAATTGATTATGATTCTTTTCTTCGGTATCTTGTTTGGTCAGTTGTTTGAAAGTCAGATTATGTACTCTACCAACTTTATCAATATCATCTTTTGGTTGGCAATCGGTTATGGACTAGTGGTTTGTAAACGAGATGAAGGAGTTCGGTATCAAGAAGTAACAGATGTCAGTGAAATTCAACAGATGGAACTTGGAATCATGGAATATATTCATGAAGTTTGTCAGAAAATTGGGGTCAAGTATTTCTTAGCATATGGAAGTCTAATTGGTGCGGTTCGCCATAAAGGTTTTATCCCTTGGGACGATGATATGGATATCTGCATGCTAAGAGAAGACTATGAGAAACTACAAGATTACCTTATCGCTCATCCTGATGAACGTTATGAAGTCATGTCTTATAAAAATAATCTTAACTATGTCTATCCCTTCATGAAAGTGCAGGATAACCATACCTACTTGCTCGAGGAAGATGTACGAATTGATTCCAATATGGGAATTTATGTGGATATTTTCCCTGTAGATGGTTATGAAGATGATGCAGACTTTAAAAACAAGATGACGAAACTCATAAAGAAACGTCAATTGAGTTGTTACACTTTTAAAGGAATTACTAATACAAAAAGTCTACTAAATTCTTTAATTCGTTATATTTCTGTTGTCATTTTCTATTTCACAAATACGAATAAGTATGTTGAGCAAATTGATGAGCTTGCTAAATCTAGAGCAGTTGCTGACTACGAGCAAGTTGACTATTTGATTTACAAGGATATGAATAAGCCAGTTTGGAAACGTGAGTGGTTGGAACAAGTGATTGTGGGAACATTTGAAGGCAAGGAATTTATGATTCCAAAACACTACCATGAAATTTTGACCTCTGACTATGGAGATTATATGCAATTGCCCCCTCTTGAACAGAGAGTATCTCACCATGATTTTAAACTGTGGAAAATCACTAAAAGTTCTAAGTAAGCAAATCGCAGTTAGAAATCGTTTAAAGAATTAGTCGAAATTAGGAGAATAAAACGTATGTCTGAGAGAGTTTTAAGTCTTGAAGAAATAAAACAAGTGGAGTTGGATATTTTAAAGTATCTACATGAACTATGTGAAAAGCATCAGATTAAATATTTTATTGATTTTGGAACCTTACTAGGAGCTGTCCGCCATAAAGGATTTATCCCTTGGGATGATGATACGGATATTTCTTTGGCGCGAGATGAATTTGAAAAACTTTATCAGGTTTTAAAAAATGAGAATCATCCTTACTACAAATTGATTTCATTTAGAGAAACAAAAGGCTATCCGTACAGTTATCTGCGTGTCCATGATATTAGAACACGTAGAGATGCCAATCTTCTGGACCCGACAGTCGTATTGGGAACTTGTGTTGACATTTTTCCATACGATGGTGTCGTGACGGAGGAAAGTGATTGTAAGAAAATGAAGCTCTACAAACATTTCATCCGCCTTTCTTCTTTGAATTTCAAAGGAATTAAATCAGAAAATGGGGGGATAAAAAATCTGCCTCGTTATATTGGGTCAGCTATTTTTCGTCTAAGCTCTCCACAAACTTGGAATCAAAAATTAGAGAACCTTGCTTTGAAATATAGTGTAAATCAAGCTACAGATCTTACCTGTACGATATTTGATCCAAGTTTTCCAGAGGGAATCAAAAAAGAATGGCTCTATGATATGATTGATATGCCATACGAAAACATCGTAGTGAAGGCTCCGAGAAAATACCATGAAATTCTTGCCTACGAATTTGGAGCAGACTATATGACTCCACCACCTGTTGAACAGCAGGTTCCAGGAACTGATAAGAATTATTGGATTGATTAGTAAGAGATTGTTTTCATCTAGAAAGGAGTATTCAAGATGAAGAATAAAAAATTAGTTAAATCAGTCAGTTATGGTTTACTTGCTTTCCTTTTTGTGTTGATTGGTTTATCACAACAAGTTAATGCAGACACCATTACTGCTGGTTCAGGCAATCGTATCCATTTCATAAATACTAAAGCAAAATCTGGGAGTGATGCTATCCTTCTGGAAAGCAATGGTCATTATGCCTTGATTGATATGGGGGAAGATTATGACTTTCCTGATGGGAGTGATCCACGCTATCCAAGTCGTTGGGGGATTTCCATGAGAAATTATCAAGTCTTGGAAGACCGTTTGATTCGCCATCTTGATCAGATTGGTGTTAAAAAATTAGATTTTATTATAGGAACTCATGTCCATAGTGACCATATTGGTGGAGCGGACGAAATACTCAATCGATATCAAGTCGGTAAGTTTTATTTGAAAAAATATTCAGATGATCGGATCACAGCAAACTGGGGACTCTGGGATAATCTTTTTAATTACGATAATGCTTTGAGAGCCGCACAAAAACGAGGGGTTACTCTTATTCAGAATATTACAGACGAGGATAGTCACTTTAAATTAGGTGATATGGATATCCAACTCTATAATTATAAAAATGAATATGATGCTGAGGGGAATCTGAAAAAAGTTCTAGATGATAACTCCAACTCTATCGTTTCAGTGGTGACTGTGGCAGGAAAGAGAATCTATCTTGGTGGAGATTTGGATAATGCCGAAGGAGCGGAAGATAAGTTAGGTCCTGTTATCGGCAAGGTTGATATGATGAAATGGAACCATCATTATGATGCGACAATTTCAAATACGATTAATTTTCTTGAAAACCTATCACCAAAGATGATTATTCAAACAACTGGTGGTGATATTAATGTTGCTTCAACCAGAGAATATCTCCAAAAGAAAAATATTCAAGTTCTCAGAGCTTCTAGTCAAACTCAGGATGCAACTGTTTTTGATATTAGTGATAGCGGATTTGCTAATGTTTCTAATCTCTTCCCTGACATCCCTGTAGTTGACGAAAAATGGTATCAAGAAGGTGGCTACTGGAAATATCGTTTAGCAGATGGAGAAATGGCTATCGGTTGGAAAGAGATTGGCGGAGCCACTTACTTCTTTAATGGAAAAGGGCAAATGCAAGCAGGACGCTGGCTTCACCTTAATGATGATTGGGGAGAAAATGCTAAGGGGAATGATTACTATCTCAACTCAAATGGTAAAATGCAAACAGGCGGTTGGTTCAAGCTGGATGGCTCTTGGTATTATATCCAATCAAATGGCGCTAGACGATTTAGTGAGCTTTCTGAAATTGGAGGGAAGAAATATCTCTTTGCAGCTGATGGAAAGATGTTAACAGGACATCAAGTCTTTAATGGTAAGAAAATGTTCTTTGCAGACAGTGGTGCACTCCAAACAGCAGGTAAGTCTTCAACTTGGCAAAAGATTGATTCAGATTGGTATTTCTATGATGAGGATGGGCTACGGACTATCGGTAAAAAGAATATCAATGGAAGCACATATTACTTTAATCAAGAAGGTGTCATGCAAACTGGCTGGGCCTTTATTGACGGTCACTGGAACTATTTTGCAAGTTCTGGAGCTATGAAAACTGGCTGGGTTAAGGATCAGGATACTTGGTATTATCTGGACAAAGATGGTATCATGCTCACTGGAAAACAAGATATAAATGGTGTTCGTTACTATTTGAACGCTAGTGGTGCAATGCAAACGGGCTGGAAATGGCTAGAGAACAATTGGTATTACTATGCGAACTCAGGAGCTATGAAAACAGGCTGGATTAAGGATAATGAGAAATGGTATTATCTAAATCAAGATGGTATTATGCAGACTGGAAAACAAGAAATCAATGGTACGCGTTACTATTTGAATACCAGCGGTGCCATGCAAACAGGCTGGCAGTGGCTTGATAAACACTGGCATTACTACGCTGACTCAGGAGCTATGAAAACTGGTTGGTTGAAGGATCAAGGAACATGGTATTATCTTGAAGATCAGGAAGGTATCATGCTGGTCGGTTTCCAACAAGTAGATGGTAAGCAGTATTACTTTAGTGCATCAGGAGCAATGCAAACAGGCTGGAAATGGTTTGATAATCATTATCGTTACTTTGAAGCAAATGGAGCTATGAAAACTGGTTGGATAAAGGATAAAGGAATCTGGTATTATCTCAATCCTGAAGATGGTATCATGTTGGTTGGCCTTCATAAAGTAAATGGTGATCATTATTACTTTGATGAATCAGGAGCTATGCAGACCGGTTGGAAACGAATTGACGGTAATTGGTACTATTTCCAAACAGATGGTTCCTTGTTGAAAAATGCCACCACACCGGATGGTTATAAGGTAAACGAGGAAGGCATTTGGAGACAGGCTGTTGCTGCTGTCAATGGCGAAGCAGATCAGTCAGAGAAGAAGCAAGAAGCTAGTTCCTCTATTGCTGAACAGCCAAAACAAGATTCAAATCTAGAAGCCAATACTTCTGACAAGAAAGAAAAAGAATAAATAAGAAACACCCTACTAGTAAACGCTCGTTTATCAGTAGGGTGTTCTTTTAGTTTCTTTTGATCTTAGCTAATACTAGGTTCAGTGCATAGTGAAGTGTTTTATCCTTAGTGAGAAAGAGTGTTAAGAGATAGTAGATTCCACAAGTAGCTATGGTAGAGAGAACCATGAGGATCATGTTGAGGTTCACCGTATAGGAACTGATTTGGAAAATCATCTTGAAAATATAGAAGATCGGAATAAATCCAAGGGATATGAGACCATAACGTGTTAAGGTCACAAAGATTTCTTTTAAATTGATTAGTTGGTGTTTCCTAATAAAATGAATTTCTAAGAGAACAACGATGGCTTCTGCAATAATGGTAGTAGCAATATAATACTCAGGGGCAAAAATATTATTGATATACAAGATACAGTTGAAGAGGAGATTTGCTCCACCACCAGCAAAGTAGAAAGCGGTCAAGCGGTTCTCGTGGTCATTGATAAAGATAATTTGCTTACCAAGAATCAATTCAATAGCCCAGATAATGGTTCGAAAGGCGAAGACGCTGGTCACGATACCTGCCTCAAGATACTTTTCAGAAGAGTAGATAACCGTTGCGTACTTTCCCAAAATCATAATTCCGAAACTAGTTGGAATCATGAGAAAATAGAATAATGATGCCGCTTGATTTACAAGATAATTATAAGAATTGTAATCCTTTTTCCCGAGGTAGTAGCCGAGACGTGGAATGCTGACACTGATAGCTCCACTTAAGACACCAGCAATCAGCATGACGATGCTATAGGCAATTGTATAATAAGAAATATAGTTTTCATCTGGTCCCTTGGTGATAAACATTCTATCTAGCAAGGTATAAAGCATATTGGCATTTGCCAAGAGAAGCATAGTAAAGAGTGGTTTAGAAGCCCTAGCTAACTCGATGAAACCAATTTTGACAAAGGAAACTTCTCTCTTGATCCAAAGAAAACTAAGGAGGTAGTTGAGGATAGTTGTAGCAGTCATGACGATAGCGTAGGGAACAATATCATCAGCAGTTTTGACAAAGGCAAAGATGGCGACCAGCATGGTAATTCGAATAATCAATGTCTTGTAAAGGATAAAGGCATAGTTTTCATAGGCCTCATTCATCCATTCGATATTGAGGAATTGGAAGAGTGCCTGAGCTCCTAGGATGTAGTAAAGGACTTTCAGGTTCTCAATGCTGGTGTCAAAGAAGATAAAGAGGAAGTAGATACCAGTTGTCAGGAGAGAAGTGAAAACTGAGATATAAAACAGCTTAGAAAAGACATAGTTGATTTTATTCTTGTCGTCCTTAACCTTACTGATAGCACGAATCCCGTAATTGTATATTCCAAAGGCTGCTAGTGGAATGACAAAGCTGGCCCAGGTATTGGCGGTATTGAAGTAACCATAGTTGGATTTGCTGAGAATCCGCGTCAGATAAGGGTTGGTTATCAGCGGAAAAACGATATTGAGGATATTGACCAGCAAGCTAGCCAATGCATTAACTTTTATATTTTTCATTGAACTTTCTTTCTTAAATGTAACATTATCTCTAGTATTATATCACATTCCAGCTTCATTCTTTTGATAAAATCGTAAAAATCTAGTATAATAGATAGACTGAAAGTATGAGGTTAGTAGAAATGAAGATGAAACAAATTAGTGATACAACACTGAAAATCACGATGACTTTAGATGATTTGATGGATCGGGGAATGGAGATTGCAGATTTTCTCGTTCCTCAGGAAAAAACAGAAGAGTTTTTCTATGCTATTTTAGATGAATTGGAGATGCCAGACAATTTCTTGGATAGTGGCATGCTGAGTTTCCGTGTGACGCCAAAACCAGATAAGGTCGATGTCTTTGTGACCAAGTCCAAGATTGACCAAAATCTAGATTTTGATGATTTGGCAGATCTACCTGACATGGAAGAATTGGCCCAAATGTCGCCGGACGAATTTCTCAAAACTTTGGAAAAGAGTATCGCAGAAAAGACCAAGGACGATATTGAAGCTATTCAGTCTCTAGAACGGGTAGAAGCTAAAGAAGAAGAGCAAGAGCAAACAGAAAAGGAAACGGAGAACAAGAAAGAACCTTATATCTACTATATCTTGCGTTTCGCAAGCCTTGCTGACTTAGTTGCTTTTTCAAAGACGGTTAACTACCAGATGGAAACATCTGAACTCTATAAGATGAATGGATACTATTATTTGACAATCTTAGTCGATGTTGAAAATCATCCTAGTCCATATCCAGCCTGGCTCTTGGCTCGTATGCGTGAGTTTGCAGACGACAGTGATATCAGTCGTTCGGTTTTACAAGAGTATGGTCGCATCTTGATTAATCACGACGCTGTGCTCGGTCTTCAAAAAGTTAATTCATAGTTTTTAGAAATCAATTTTTACTTATCAGAAAAGACGAATCCCATGATTCGTTTTTTCTTTTCTATCTATAAATAGTGGTTTTCTTGGATAGGAATTTTCGAAAAATTCTGTTATAATGGCTATATTAGAAAATTTCGAGGAGACAAACATGACAGTTAAAATTGCTTTACTTGGATTTGGTACCGTTGCAAGTGGTGTACCATTCCTCCTAAAGGAAAACGGAGAAAAAATCATCCAGTCAGCTCATTCAGAGATTGAAGTAGCCAAGGTATTGGTTAAGGATGAAGATGAGAAGAACCGCTTACTTGCAGCAGGGAATGACTTTAACTTTGTAACCAATGTAGACGATATTTTATCAGACAAGGACATTACTATCGTAGTGGAATTGATGGGGCGTATCGAACCAGCTAAAACCTTTATCACTCGTGCCTTAGAAGCTGGAAAACACGTTGTTACTGCTAACAAGGACCTTTTGGCTGTCCATGGTGCAGAATTGTTAGAAATCGCTAAAGAGCATAATGTAGCACTTTACTACGAAGCGGCAGTAGCTGGTGGTATTCCAATTCTTCGTACCTTGGCAAATTCTCTGGCGTCTGACAAAATCACTCGTGTTCTTGGTGTCGTTAACGGAACTTCTAACTTCATGATGACCAAAATGGTTGAAGAAGGCTGGTCTTACGATGACGCTCTTGCGGAAGCACAAAGATTAGGTTTTGCAGAAAGCGACCCTACAAATGACGTGGATGGGATTGACGCAGCCTACAAGATGGTGATTTTGAGTCAATTTGCTTTTGGTATGAAGGTTGCCTTTGACGATGTAGCCCATAAGGGGATCCGCAACATCACACCAGAAGACGTAGCTGTAGCCCAAGACCTTGGCTATGTAGTGAAATTGGTTGGTTCTATCGAGGAAACTCCTTCAGGTATTGCTGCAGAAGTGACTCCAACCTTCCTTCCTAAAGCGCACCCACTTGCCAGTGTAAATGGGGTCATGAACGCTGTTTTTGTAGAATCTATTGGTATAGGTGAGTCTATGTACTACGGACCAGGTGCGGGTCAAAAACCAACTGCAACAAGTGTTGTGGCGGATATTGTCCGTATCGTTCGTCGTTTGAATGATGGAACGATTGGTAAAGACTTCAACGAATACAGCCGTGAATTGGTTTTGGCCAATCCAGAAGATGTTAAAGCAAACTACTATTTCTCAATCTTGGCTCCAGACTCAAAAGGTCAGGTCTTAAAACTTGCTGAAATCTTTAATGCTCAAGATATTTCCTTCAAGCAAATTCTCCAAGATGGCAAAGAGGGTGATAAGGCGCGTGTAGTGATTATCACTCATAAGATTAATAAAGCACAACTTGAGAATGTTTCAGCTGAGTTGGCCAAAGCTTCAGAATTTGACCTCTTGAATACCTTCAAGGTGTTAGGAGAATAGGATGAAGATTATTGTACCTGCAACCAGTGCCAATATCGGGCCAGGTTTTGATTCGGTCGGTGTAGCTGTAACTAAATATCTTCAAATTGAGGTCTGTGAAGAACGAGATGAGTGGTTGATTGAACACCAGATTGGCAAATGGATTCCACATGACGAGCGTAATCTCTTGCTCAAGATTGCCTTGCAAATTGCGCCAGACTTGCAACCGAGACGCTTGAAAATGACCAGTGATGTTCCCTTGGCGCGTGGTTTGGGTTCTTCCAGCTCTGTTATTGTTGCTGGGATTGAACTGGCTAACCAACTGGGCAATCTCAACTTATCTAACCATGAAAAATTGCAGTTAGCGACTAAGATTGAAGGACATCCTGACAATGTGGCTCCAGCAATTTACGGTAATCTCGTTATTGCGAGTTCCGTTGAAGATCACGTTTCAGCAATCGTGGCAGACTTCCCTGAGTGTGATTTTCTAGCTTATATTCCCAACTATGAATTGCGTACCCGAGACAGCCGCGGTGTCCTTCCTAAGAAATTGTCCTACAAGGAAGCTGTTGCAGCTAGTTCTATAGCAAATGTAGCTGTTGCAGCCTTGTTAGCAGGAGACATGGTGACAGCTGGCCAAGCAATTGAGGGAGACCTCTTCCACGAGCGCTATCGTCAAAGTCTGGTCCGTGAATTTGCGACGATTAAGCAAGTAGCTAAAGAGAATGGTGCCTATGCAACCTATCTCTCTGGTGCCGGACCAACAGTTATGGTCTTGGCTTCTCATGACAAAATGCCCAAGATTAAAGCTGAATTGCAAAACCAACCTTTCAAAGGCAAACTGCATGATTTGAAAGTTGATACGCAAGGTGTCCGTGTCGAAATAAAGTAAAGAACAGAAGATAGGATGGGGAAAGTCTCGACTAGGGGGCTGCTTCCTGTCCTTTTTTTGAAAAGAAGTTTATATTCAATGAAAATCAAAGAGCAAACTAGGAAGCTAGCCGCAGGCTGCTCAAAACAGTGTTTTGAGGTTGTGGATAGAACTGACGAAGTTAGTAACCATACCTACGGTAAGGCGACGCTGACGTGGTTTGAAGAGATTTTCGAAGAGTATTAGTTAAAAACTTGATAAAGGAGAAATAAAGATGGCAGAAATTTATCTAGCAGGTGGTTGTTTTTGGGGTTTAGAGGAGTATTTTTCCCGAATTTCTGGAGTGCTAGCAACCAGTGTTGGCTACGCTAATGGGCAAGTCGAAACGACCAATTATCAGCTGCTCAAGGAAACAGACCATGCAGAAACGGTTCAAGTGATTTATGATGAGAAAACAGTATCACTTCGAGAGATTTTACTCTATTATTTCCGAGTCATCGATCCCTTATCGATTAATCAACAAGGGAATGACCGTGGACGTCAGTATCGAACTGGGATCTATTACCAGGATGAAGCAGATATACCGACGATTAATACAGTGGTTCGAGAACAAGAACTCCTCATCGGTCGTAAAATTGCAGTGGAGGTTGAAAAACTCCGCCACTACATTCTGGCGGAAGACTACCACCAAGACTATCTCAAGAAAAATCCTTCCGGTTACTGTCATATCGATGTGACCGATGCTGAGAAGCCATTGATTGACGCCTCAAATTATGAAAAGCCTAGTCAAGAAGTGTTAAGGGAAAGTTTGTCAGCAGAGTCTTACCGTGTCACCCAAGAAGCTGCAACAGAGGCTCCATTTAGCAATGCTTATGACCAGACCTTTGAAGAAGGGATTTATGTAGACATCACGACGGGTGAGCCACTCTTTTTTGCCAAGGATAAGTTTGCTTCAGGTTGTGGTTGGCCAAGTTTTAGTCGTCCGATTTCTAAGGAGTTGATTCATTATTACAAGGACATGAGCCATGGAATGGAGCGAATCGAGGTTCGTTCTCGGTCAGGCAATGCTCACTTGGGTCATGTTTTCACAGATGGACCTCGTGAGTTAGGTGGCCTCCGTTACTGTATCAATTCGGCTTCCTTGCGTTTTGTAGCCAAGGATGAGATGGAAGAAGCAGGATACGGCTATTTATTACCTTATTTAAACAAATAAAACAGAGATGGTGGGCACTTCCCACTTTCTTCATTTCCAGAATAAGAATAGAAGGGATCTATGAAACACTTACTATCTTACTTCAAACCCTATATCAAAGAATCCATTTTAGCCCCCTTGTTCAAGTTACTCGAAGCTGTTTTTGAGCTCTTGGTTCCCATGGTGATTGCTGGGATTGTTGACCAGTCCTTGCCTCAGAGAGATCAAGGGCACCTTTGGATGCAGATTGGCCTGCTCCTTATCTTTGCAGTGATTGGCGTTTTAGTAGCCTTGATTGCTCAATTCTATTCAGCCAAGGCAGCGGTTGGGTTTACCAAAGAACTGACAGACGACCTTTATCGTCATATTCTTTTCTTGCCCAAGGATAGCAGAGATCGTCTGACAACTTCTAGCTTGGTGACTCGCTTGACTTCGGATACCTACCAGATTCAGACTGGTATCAATCAATTCCTGCGCCTCTTTTTGCGAGCACCTATTATCGTTTTTGGGGCTATCTTTATGGCCTATCGCATCTCGGCTGAGCTGACTTTCTGGTTTTTGGTCATGGTTGTTATTTTGACGATTGTCATTGTCGGGCTCTCTCGACTGGTCAATCCTCTCTACAGCAGTCTCAGAAAGAAAACGGATCAGCTGGTTCAGGAAACACGTCAGCAATTGCAAGGGATGCGAGTTATTCGTGCTTTTGGTCAGGAAAAACGAGAGTTACAGATTTTTCAAACCCTAAATCAAGTTTATGCTAGATTGCAAGAAAAGACGGGTTTCTGGTCTAGTTTGTTAACACCTCTGACCTATCTGATTGTCAATGGAACTCTCCTCGTTATCATCTGGCAGGGCTATATTTCAATTCAAGGAGGTTTACTCAGTCAAGGTGCCCTGATTGCTCTTATCAACTACCTCTTGCAGATCTTGGTGGAATTGGTCAAGCTTGCCATGCTGATCAATTCTCTCAACCAGTCCTACATCTCAGCCAAGCGAATCGAAGAAGTATTTGCTGAGACTCCAGAAGATATCCATTCAGAATTAGAACAAAAGCAAGCTGCCATTAATCAGGTTTTACAAGTCCAAGAATTGACCTTTACCTATCCTGATGCGGCCCAACCCTCTCTGAGAGATATTTCCTTTGATATGACTCAAGGACAAATCCTTGGTATCATTGGGGGAACGGGTTCTGGTAAATCAAGCTTGGTGCAAGTCTTACTTGGTCTATATCCAGCAGATAAGGGAAGCATTAACCTTTATAGAGATGGACGTAGTCCTCTTAATTTGGAGCAGTGGAGGTCTTGGATTGCCTATGTGCCTCAAAAAGTCGAGCTCTTTAAAGGAACTATTCGTTCCAACTTGACTTTGGGTTTCAATCAGGAAGTAACTGACCAAGAACTCTGGCAGGCCTTGGAGATTGCGCAAGCAAAGGATTTTGTCAGTGAAAAGGAAGGACTCTTAGACGCCATAGTTGAGGCAGGAGGACGAAATTTCTCAGGTGGACAAAAACAAAGGTTGTCTATCGCCCGAGCAGTCCTGCGCCAAGCTCCGTTTCTCATCCTAGATGATGCGACCTCGGCTCTCGACACCATTACCGAGTCCAAGCTCTTGAAAGCTATCCGAGAAAATTTGCCAAACACGAGCTTAATCTTGATTTCTCAACGGACTTCGACACTTCAGATAGCTGACCAGATTCTCCTCTTGGAAAAAGGTGAGCTCCTAGCTATTGGCAAGCACGATGACTTGATGCAAACTAGTCAAGTCTATTGCGAAATCAATGCATCCCAACATGGAAAGGAGGACTAGCATGAAACGACAAACTGCAAACCAGACGCTCAAACGTTTAGCCGTAGATTTAGCAAGCCATCCTTTCCTCCTTTTCCTAGCTTTTCTAGGAACGATTGCCCAAGTTGGTTTATCAATTTACCTACCTATTTTGATTGGGCAGGTCATTGACCAAGTCCTTGTGACTGGTTCTTCACCAGTTTTTTGGCAGATTTTCCTCCAGATGATCTTGGTAGTCATAGGAAATACACTGGTACAATGGGCCAATCCTCTTCTTTATAATCGCCTAATCTTCTCTTATACTAGAGACTTGCGAGAGCGAATTATCCATAAGCTCCATCGTTTACCGATTGCTTTTGTGGATCGGCAGGGCAGTGGAGAGATGGTCAGTCGTGTAACCACAGACATAGAACAGCTGGCAGCCGGCTTGACCATGATTTTCAATCAATTTTTCATTGGCGTTTTGATGATTTTGGTTAGTATTATAGCAATGCTCCAAATTCATCTCCTCATGACCCTCTTGGTCTTGCTGTTGACGCCGCTGTCTATGGTGATTTCACGCTTTATTGCCAAACGTTCCTATCATCTCTTTCAGAAGCAAACAGAGACGAGGGGGATTCAGACTCAGTTGATTGAAGAGTCTCTTAGCCAGCAGACTATTATCCAGTCTTTCAATGCTCAGACAGAGTTTATTCAAAGACTGCGTGAGGCGAATGCCAACTACGCAGGTTATTCTCAGTCAGCCATCTTTTATTCATCAACGGTCAATCCTTCGACTCGCTTTGTCAATGCGCTCATTTACGCTCTTCTTGCTGGAGTGGGAGCTTATCGTATCATGATGGGATCCACCTTGACCATCGGACGTTTAGTGACCTTTTTGAACTATGTCCAACAGTACACCAAGCCCTTTAACGATATTTCTTCTGTTTTAGCCGAGTTGCAAAGTGCTCTCGCGTGTGCAGAGCGTGTCTATGCTGTCTTAGAAAGTCCTGAGGTGGCTGAAACAGGTAAGGAAGTCTTGACCAGTGACCAAGTCAAGGGAGCCATTTCCTTTAAGCATGTTTCTTTTGGATACAATCCTGAAAAGATCTTGATTAAGGATTTGTCTATGGATATCCCAGCTGGTAGCAAGGTAGCCATCGTTGGTCCGACAGGTGCCGGAAAATCAACTCTTATCAATCTCCTCATGCGTTTTTATCCTATTAATTCGGGAGATATCTTGCTAGACGGTCGTTCCATTTACGACTATACCCGAGCGTCATTGAGACAGCAGTTTGGAATGGTGCTCCAGGAAACCTGGCTCAAGCAAGGAACCATTCATGACAATATTGCTTTTGGGAATCCTGATGCTAGTCGGGAGCAAGTGATTGCTGCTGCCAAAGCGGCCAACGCAGACTTTTTCATCCAACAGTTGCCACAGGGATACGATACTAAGTTGGAAAATGCAGGAGAATCTCTCTCTGTTGGGCAAGCCCAGCTCTTGACCATCGCTCGAGTCTTTCTAGCTATACCAAAGATTCTTATCTTAGACGAGGCGACTTCCTCCATCGATACGCGGACAGAAGTGCTAGTTCAGGATGCCTTTGCCAAACTCATGAAAGGGCGCACAAGCTTTATCATTGCTCATCGTTTGTCAACCATTCAGGATGCGGATTTGATTCTTGTCTTGGTGGATGGTGACATTGTGGAACATGGCAATCATCAAGAGCTCATGGCTAGAAAGGGCAAGTATTACCAAATGCAAAAAGCAGCAGCTTTTAGCTCTGAATAATCCTTTCTATTTTAAAATCTTATGGACAAAAAAAGTTGCCTTCGGGTGACTTTTTTGTTACAATAGCTAGAAAAAATCAGGGTCTAAGAAGGAGAAAACAATGAAAGTCTATCAGCATGTAAATATTGTGACTTGTGACCAAGATTTCCATGTCTATCTGGATGGTATCTTGGCTGTTAAGGATTCTCAAATCATCTATGTCGGTCAAGAGGAGCCAGAGATTTTAGAGCAAGCTGAGCAGATTATAGACTATCAGGGAGCCTGGATCATGCCTGGTTTGGTCAATTGCCATACCCACTCTGCTATGACTGGTTTGCGAGGAATCCGGGATGACAGCAATCTCCATGAATGGCTCAATGACTATATCTGGCCAGCAGAAGCAGGTTTTACTCCCGACATGACTACCAAGGCGGTCAAAGAAGCTCTGACTGAGATGCTCCAGTCAGGGACAACAACCTTCAACGATATGTATAATCCCAATGGTGTGAATATCCAGCAAATTTATCAGGCAGTGATAGATTCTAAGATGCGTTGTTATTTCTCACCGACACTCTTTTCTTCAGAGACAGAAACAACTGCTGAGACCATAAGCAGAACACGAGCCATCATAGAGGAAATCTTAGGATATGAAAATCCAAATTTCAAGGTTATGGTAGCTCCACATTCTCCCTATAGCTGTAGTAAAGATTTACTGGAAGAAAGCTTAGAAATGGCAAAAGAGCTGAATATTCCTATCCATATTCATGTGGCGGAGACTAAGGAGGAATCAGGAATTATCCTCAAACGATACGGCAAACGCCCCCTCGCCTTTTTAGAAGAACTAGGTTACTTAGATCATCCGTCTGTCTTTGCTCACGGGGTTGAACTAAACGAGAGAGAAATTGAACGCTTGGCAACTTCTCATGTGGCTATCGCCCATAATCCTATTAGTAACCTCAAACTGGCCTCAGGAATCGCTCCAATCATCCAACTCCAAAAAGCAGGAGTAGCAGTTGGAATTGCGACTGACTCGGTTGCTTCCAATAACAATCTAGATATGTTTGAGGAAGGACGGACAGCAGCCCTTCTTCAGAAAATGAAGAGTGGAGATGCCAGCCAGTTCCCTATCGAGACAGCCCTTAAGGCACTGACAATCGAAGGGGCTAAGGTTCTAGCAATGGAAAAGCAGATAGGAAGCCTAGAAGTTGGCAAGCAGGCAGATTTTCTCGTGATTCAACCACAAGGAAAAATCCGTCTTCAACCTCAGGAAAATATGCTCTCTCACCTGGTTTATGCTGTCAAATCTAGTGATGTTGATGATGTTTATATCGCTGGAGAACAGGTGGTTAAGCAAGGCAAAGTTTTGACGGTAGAGATTTAAAAAAATTTAAAAAAAGTTTGCAAAAATCTTGCATTCTTTTTTTGTCTATGCTATACTTATATACGGTTTGAAAAAACTGCCTAAGACAGTAGGGGAGCTCGACTCGTAAATATCCTACCGAGGACAAAACGTATCATGTAAAAAGAAGCGTATTGTACTTTCGTGTCTAGGTTTGGGCGCGTTTTTCTTTTGGAAGAATGCCCCAAGCAAAATAATTACGGAGGTGAACACACTAATGAGTGAAGCAATTATTGCTAAAAAAGCGGAACTAGTTGACGTAGTAGCTGAAAAAATGAAAGCTGCTACATCTATCGTCGTTGTAGACGCTCGTGGTTTGACAGTTGAGCAAGATACAGTTCTTCGTCGTGAGCTTCGTGGAAGCGAAGTTGAGTATAAAGTCATTAAAAACTCAATCTTGCGTCGTGCAGCTGAAAAAGCTGGTCTTGAAGATCTTGCATCAGTATTTGTGGGACCATCTGCAGTAGCATTTTCTAATGAAGATGTTATCGCACCAGCGAAAATCTTGAACGACTTTGCTAAAAACGCTGAAGCACTTGAAATCAAAGGTGGTGCAATCGAAGGCGCTGTCGCATCTAAAGAAGAAATCATTGCTCTTGCAACTCTTCCAAACCGCGAAGGACTTCTTTCTATGCTCCTTTCTGTACTTCAAGCGCCAGTGCGCAACGTTGCTCTTGCAGTCAAAGCGGTTGCAGACAACAAAGAAGACGCAGCTTAATCTTAAGCTACGCAGCGTAGCCTAGCTACGAAAAAAACTATTATAAAATTAAAAACTTATTTGGAGGAAATAACAATGGCATTGAACATTGAAAACATTATTGCTGAAATTAAAGAAGCTTCAATCCTTGAATTGAACGACCTTGTAAAAGCTATCGAAGAAGAATTTGGTGTAACTGCAGCTGCTCCTGTAGCTGTTGCTGCAGCTGGTGCTGCTGACGCTGGTGCTGCTAAAGACTCATTTGACGTTGAGTTGACAGCTGCTGGTGACAAAAAAGTCGGCGTTATCAAAGTTGTACGTGAAATCACTGGTCTTGGTCTTAAAGAAGCTAAAGAACTTGTTGATGGTGCACCAGGTGTCATCAAAGAAGGCGTTCCAACTGCAGAAGCAGAAGAAATCAAAGCTAAATTGGAAGAAGCTGGAGCTTCAGTTACTCTTAAATAATAGAGCAACTACATTAGTAGCTTAAAAACATGATTAAACCGCTATTCTTAGGAGTAGCGGTTTTTTCTGTTTAGAATGGTAAATCTACCTCTAAATTATAGTCTGATACGAAAGTTCTAGGGTGCTTTTTCTAACAGTTACTAGAATCTTGATAGAAATTCAATTTTCTTCTTGACTCTGACCTTAGGTAAGGGATTATACTAATAATAGATAAGAAAGGAGATTACTATGCAAATCAATATGATTCGTTCAGATGAAGTTTACCAAGAGATGCTCGAGCTTCCTTTGGAAAAGAGAGAGGGCTGTTTTCGAGCTAAAATATTAGCACCTTTTGCTACGAAATACCAAACTCAACATATTCCTCTGAAAGCCAAGTATCCCGGAGGATTTGATGCTTTGTTCCTACTTGGTTTTATGAATCAGCTACCCGGAGCTCTGTCAGAGAAGGATAGACCAGCTATCGACGCTCTGAGCTCTGATCAACTCTGGCAAGACTGCCAGAATACCATCAAGAGGAGTATTGGTCTTTTTGAGCAGGCTGGCTATGACTTAGAGGTTGAGGATTACCATTTTACTATTTTATTGGGCAACCCTGAAAAGCCCATGTTACAGCTCAATAAGGGTTATAGTGGAGATGGTGGAATTCCAGGCTACCTCATGCTTAGTCTGCTACCAAACGACTATACTTTGCCACGTGTGCAGGCAGCTCTGGCCCACGAGTGCAACCATAATGTTCGCTTCCAATTTATCAAATGGAACCAGCAGACGACACTAGCAGACTGGGTAGTCAGTGAAGGATTAGCAGAGTCTTTTGCTGCTGAGCTCTATGGTAAAGAGCTCATCGGATCCTGGGTCACTTCAACTAGTTCCGAGCAGTTAGAAGAGATTAAGCCCATCATCTCAAGTCAGCTTCAGCTAACAGGGATGGCGGAAATGGCTCCTTATCTATACGGTGATGAAATCGCGAAGATACAGGGTCAAATTCCGGTTGGTATGCCCTATGCTGCAGGCTATGCTTATGGCTATCATCTGATACAAGCCTATCTGAAAAAGACTGGCAAGAACATTATTGAGGCTACAGTGACGCCTACAGAAGAGATTTTAGAGGCGACTAAAGACTTTTGGAAATGATACTTTTGCTTGCAAATCTGCCAGAGTTTGATATAATGAAAGTAATTTTTGGAGGTGACTATATGCACTATAAAAGAGTTGAATTAAAAGTTACAAATCAAGGTATCCATGAGCGCAAGATCTTTCAAGGTGTTAAGATTTTCAGTCGTAGCAAGTTGTCCAAAGATCAGAAAAGTATTCTAACACAGAAGCTTTACCTGACACCGAAGCAAAACATTGTTTACTATCAACGGAAAGATATCAACTATGACCAGAACTGGCATCATAATAAGGACTATTATGAACTAGCTTATGGCCAGTTGGACAGAGAGACGGTTTTTAAGGTTTGCCAAGATTTTGACGACCTGAGTCCTTTTCTAGAGGATGAGCTGCTGGAGAAGCTAAAAGAAAAGCAAGCGACAGGCAAATTTTTTGAAAAATTAGATATATAAAAATCCGACTGCTTTCATAAGCAGTCGGATTTCTCTAATTTATAGTTTGATAATTTTTCATAAGGGAAAATAGATCTATTTTTATCATGAACAGCTAACTTAGTTAGAAGTTTTGGAAACAGTATAGTTGAAATCTATGAAGAATAAGCGTATAATCAGAGAAAAATGATTGAGTGCTCACTCAATATATAGATAAACAAAGGAGTTCATGAAATGGTTGTTCAAGCAATACAGTATGGTCGTTTCGGTGATGAAGAAGTGCTAGATTTGGTGAACATTAAATCTGATGTTTTGGAAGTGAATCAAGTTAGGGTAGAAGTTTATGCAGTTGGTTTAAATCCTATTGATTATAAGACTTTTGAGGGGGCAAAGCCACTTCGTTTTCTATCTTTTATGACGAAACTAAGGAAGCCAAGTCGTTGGTTTGAGTCAAAATCATCTCTCTTTCCAAGAGGTGTTGGTCGGGATTTTGCTGGAGTTATCACAGAAATTGGTGAAGGAGTAAGTCGGTTTGCAGTAGGGGACAAGGTTTTTGGAACAATGATCAGTGACCCTGGATTGGGGACCAAGAGGGGAGCTTTGGCAACAGAAGTTTGTGTCAATGAATCAGAAATTGTGTTGAAACCAGAGATGATTGATATGAACCATGCATCTACTATGGGTGTAGCCTCTCTAACAGTTGGAGGTGCTTTTAGAAAGATTGAGCTAAACTCTAAAGATGTTGTAGTTATTTCAGCAGCAGCAGGTGGTATTGGAAGTATCGCAGTACAGTATGCAGTTGCTAAGGGTGCGACAGTTATTGGAATTGCAAGTAAGAAAAATTCAGATTATCTGAAGTCCTTAGGTGCCATACCAGTAAGTTACGAAGAGAATATCAAGAAGGCTCTTCTATCAGCTAGTACAACGCCTATTACAAAATTTTTGGATTGTTATGGATCTGATTATGTTAGATTGGCTTTTAGTTTAGGCTTGAAAGGGACAGCTATTGGGACATTAGTACCTTCACCCTATGTTATGATAAAAGGTGCTCAGTTTACTGGTCCGAGACATTCCACATACGATGATTTTAGAACTTTAGCTGAAATGGTCTCAGATGGGAAAGTTCGGCTGAATATTGATCAGGTTTATGATTTTTCTCTAAAGTCTGTTAGAGAGGCATATCGTAGTCTGAAGTCGGGACACACTCGAGGTAAGAAAGTTGTAAAAGTAAGAGAGTAGCAGAGAGGTGCCAGCAATGGAAAGTTTAGAACAAAAGTATGCTCAGACATTAGAAAATAGCAACTTGAGTTTAAAACAACGTCAAGTATTATTATCAAGTCTAAAGTTATTTTCAGAAATTGGCTTTGAAAATACAACAGCCAGCCTTATTGCTAAGGAGGCTGGAGTTTCAGAAGGGACCGTTTTTAGTTACTTTAAAACTAAGGAAGGCATCTTAGAAGCTATTCTGTCAACTTTTCTCGAACAGGTTATTCCAGATGTGATTGCTGATTTTTCTGAGAAGAAATTTACAGCAAACCAAGAATCTTTTCCATTATTTTTAAGAAGTATTGTTCGAGATAGACTAGTTTTTATTCAGGAGAATCAAATGCAAGTTAAAATTATCTTGAGCCGTTCTTTTATTGATAAAACTATTTCTGATCAGTTAGGGAATGTTATTGTTCACTCTATCATTAAGCCAATTAGTCCAGTTCTGAATCAGTTTAAAGAAAATGGTGTTATTCGAGAGTGGTCAAATGAAAGAATCGTTCGTTATATTTTAGCCTTGAGTCTTTCTTATGCTCTTCCAATGATGTTGAATGATAAGGAAGATGTGAACATAGATGAAGCAGTAAACGAAATTGTTGACTGCCTATCTTCTGCCTTAGTAGAAGTAAAGTGAATTTTGATTTTTAAGCTTACTATTAGAAATAGTGGGCTTTTTTAAAACCAATATAAAAATCCCCAATCAGAGCGATTGAGGATTGAACAAATGAATTTTAAACAATACCTTTACTATCATAGCATTGGCTACATTAGTATACTGCCATCTATTCATCTGATGAGAGGGATTTTATCATCCAGATATTCATAGCTGGGTGGCCAACGGCGTTAGAAAGTGGTTCTTGCAGTGATGTGAAACCGTAGTGTTGATAGATGGCTACGGCCGTAGCCAGTTCAGTAGAGGTTTCTAGATAAAGTTGTTCATAACCTGCTAGGCGGGCTTCATGGAATATCCGCTTTATCAACCTGCTGGAATAACCTTTGCCACGGCTATTTTTAGTGACATACAGTTTTTGTAATTCAGCAATCTTATCAGACACAGGTGCAAAGCCACCACAGCCAACCAGCTGACCTTCATCTTCCAGAATAAAGTAAGCTGCTCTCTCTTGCTGTTGATAGTAGTCGGCCAAATGATCTAGATGAGAATCAAAGTAGACAGTTCCAGGTTTGTCAAGCCCGAATTCTTCAAGACTAGCTCGAATGAGCTGCGCTACAGCTGGATTATCTCTTACTTCCATTGGCCGTAAGTTCATCATTTGTCCTCCGATAGGATGTATCGACTAATTAAACAATACCTTGTGCAATCATAGCATTGGCTACATTTTCAAAGGCAGCGATATTTGCTCCTGCAAGGTAGTCAGTACCAAGACCGTAAGTTTCAGCGGTTGTTTTAGCTGTGTTGAAGATGTTGGTCATGATGTCTTTGAGACGGCCGTCAACTTCTTCACGGGTCCATGAGAGGCGAAGGCTGTTTTGACTCATTTCAAGTGCTGATACAGCTACACCACCAGCGTTGGCAGCTTTGGCAGGTCCGTAAAGGATTCCGTTTTCTTTGTAGACTTTAATCGCATCAAGGTCACTAGGCATGTTAGCACCTTCAGATACACAGATAACGCCTTGAGCAACCAAACGTTTAGCTGCGTCACCATTGATTTCGTTTTGAGTCGCACATGGAAGAGCGATGTCGTAGTTCCCAGCGTAAGTCCATACAGAACCTTCATGGTAAGTAGCAGTGGCTTTTTCAGCAGCGTACTCAGTCAAACGTGCACGACGGTTATTCTTCACATCTGTTAGAAGGTCGAAGTCGATACCATTTTCATCGATGACATAACCATTTGAGTCAGATACAGAGATAACAGTTGCACCAAGTTCAGTCGCTTTTTGAAGAGCGTATTGGGCTACGTTACCAGAACCTGAAATCACAACCTTCTTACCAGCAAAGCTGTTACCGTTGGCTTTGAGCATTTCTTCAGTGTAGTAAACCAAACCATAACCAGTTGCTTCTGGACGAATCAAGCTACCACCAAATCCAAGAGGTTTACCAGTCAAGACACCCGCATCAAATTGGTTAAGACGTTTGTATTGTCCGTAAAGGTAACCAATCTCACGTCCACCAACACCGATATCGCCAGCTGGGACGTCGAGTGATGGTCCGATGTATTTTTGCAATTCTGTCATAAAGCTTTGGCAGAAGCGCATCACTTCAGCGTCAGTCTTTCCTTTAGGATCGAAGTCTGATCCCCCTTTACCTCCACCGATTGGAAGGCCAGTCAAGACGTTTTTAAAGATTTGTTCAAATCCGAGGAATTTCAAGATCCCTTGGTTTACAGTTGGGTGGAAACGAAGTCCGCCTTTATATGGTCCAACAGCTGAGTTGAATTGAACACGGTAACCACGGTTGACTTGTACTTTTCCATCACGGTCCACCCAAGGAACACGGAAAGAAATCACGCGTTCAGGCTCAGTGATACGTGCCAAGATATTTTCTTCGATATACTCAGGGTGTTTTTCAAATACAGGCTCTAGGGTGCTGAAGAATTCTTCAACCGCCTGGAGAAATTCAGCCTCATGCCCGTTACGAGCTTTCACAGTTGCAAACACGCTTTGGATATAGTCTTTAGCAGATGTCATATCGTTCTCCTTTTGTTGTTATATTTTATTACATGAGCCATTATAGCAGAATTTTTTTTGAGTGTAAAGAAAAAAACAGAAATTTTCAAAAAATTCTTTCAATTTACAAAACCGAACGTTTTATATAGAAATTAGTTTCTCAAAGAGAAAATCTTAAAGTATGGTATAATATTAGAAATAAAAGGAATCTGGAGGATCAGAATCATGGTATCAACGAAAACACAAATAGCTGGCTTTGAGTTTGACAATTGCTTGATGAATGCAGCGGGTGTGGCTTGTATGACGATAGAGGAACTAGAAGGGGTCAAAAACTCAGCAGCAGGTACTTTTGTTACGAAGACTGCTACCTTGGACTTTCGTCAGGGCAATCCTGAGCCACGATACCAGGATGTTCCACTTGGTTCTATCAACTCCATGGGCTTACCAAATAATGGCTTAGACTACTATCTGGACTATCTTTTGGACTTACAGGAAAAAGAGCCAAACCGAACTTTCTTCCTATCTTTAGTTGGCATGTCTCCAGAAGAAACACATGCCATCTTGAAAAAAGTTCAAGAGAGTGAATTCAAAGGACTGACAGAGCTTAATCTCTCTTGTCCAAACGTTCCAGGAAAACCTCAGATTGCCTATGATTTTGAGACAACAGACCGTATCTTGGCAGAAGTATTTACCTACTTTACCAAACCTCTTGGGATCAAATTGCCACCTTATTTTGATATTGTTCACTTTGACCAAGCGGCAGCTATTTTCAACAAATATCCGCTCAAGTTTGTTAACTGTGTTAACTCTATCGGAAACGGTCTTTACATAGAAGACGAGTCGGTCGTGATTCGTCCTAAAAATGGTTTTGGTGGCATTGGTGGAGAGTATATCAAGCCGACTGCTCTTGCTAATGTGCACGCCTTTTATCAACGCCTCAATCCGCAAATCCAAATCATCGGAACGGGTGGTGTTCTAACGGGTCGTGATGCCTTTGAACATATCCTCTGCGGTGCTAGTATGGTGCAAGTAGGAACGACGCTCCACAAAGAAGGCGTCGGTGCTTTTGAACGCATTACCAATGAACTAAAAGCAATCATGGCGGAAAAAGGGTACGAGAGCCTAGAAGATTTCCGTGGGAAATTGCGCTATATTGATTAAGTTTAATAAAAAATCAGAAGAAAGGAGAGAAGATGCTAGCCATTGAAGACAGTCAGAAGTTGACTTTATCAAATCTAGCTAGCCTGAGCCTATTTACAGGGACAGACCAGGGTCAGTTTGAAGTTATGAAGAGTCAAGTGTTGAAACAGATTGGTTATGATCCAGCTGATCTCAACTTTGCTTACTTTGATATGAAAGAAGTAGCCTATAAAGACTTAGAGTTGGAGTTGGTCAGTCTCCCTTTCTTTGCGGATGAAAAAATCGTGATATTAGACCATTTTGTCGATATCACAACAGCCAAGAAACGCTTTTTAACAGATGATGAGCTCAAGTCGTTTGAAGAATACCTTGATAACCCTTCGCCAACAACAAAATTATTGATTTTTGCTGAAGGAAAGTTAGATAGTAAAAGACGGCTGGTCAAATTGCTCAAACGTGATGCGACTGTTTTTGATGCTATTGAACCTAAGGAACAAGAGATTCGTCAGTATTTCCAAAAGTGGAGTCAGACACAAGGTCTGCAGTTTGTGGGGCAATCCTTTGAAAATCTACTTATCAAATCTGGTTTTCAATTTAGTGAAATCCAGAAAAATCTCCTTTTTTTACAGTCCTATAAGTCAGACGGGGTGATTGAGGAGAAGGACATTGTCGAGGCTATTCCAAAGACCCTGCAGGACAATATTTTTGATTTGACTCAGTTTATTTTAGCTAAGAAGATTGATCTGGCCCGTGACTTGGTTAGAGACTTGACCTTGCAAGGGGAGGATGAGATCAAGCTCATAGCTGTCATGTTAGGACAGTTTCGAACCTTTACCCAAGTGAAGATTTTATCAGAAGCTGGTCAGACGGAATCGCAGATTGCAAGCAGTCTGGGGACTTACTTGGGGCGCAATCCTAATCCTTATCAAATCAAGTTCGCACTCAGAGATTCGAGAGGGATTTCTTTGAGTTTTCTCAAGCGAGCGATTTCTTATTTGATTGAAACAGACTACCAAATTAAGACAGGTGTCTATGAAAAAGGGTACCTGTTTGAAAAGGTACTCTTGCAGATTGCGACAGAGGCGAATTGAGCAAAAAACTTGAAAAAAGTGAATGTTTGCGTTATCATTTTCATATAGAAAGAAAAAGAGGTATTACAGATGGCTATTATCTTACCAGACCTTCCATACGCATATGACGCTTTGGAACCTTACATCGATGCAGAAACAATGCACTTGCACCATGACAAGCACCATCAAACCTACGTTAACAATGCGAATGCTGCTCTTGAAAAACACCCTGAAATCGGTGAAGACCTTGAAGCTTTGCTTGCTGATGTAGAATCTATCCCAGCTGATATCCGTCAAGCACTTATCAACAATGGTGGTGGACACTTGAACCACGCTCTTTTCTGGGAATTGATGACTCCTGAAAAAACAGCTCCATCAGCAGAACTTGCAGCAGCAATCGACGCAACATTTGGTTCATTTGAAGAGTTCCAAGCAGCCTTTACAGCAGCGGCTACAACTCGCTTCGGTTCTGGCTGGGCATGGTTGGTTGTCAACAAAGAAGGGAAACTTGAAGTAACTTCAACAGCAAACCAAGACACACCAATCTCAGAAGGTAAAAAACCAATCTTGGGCTTGGACGTTTGGGAACATGCTTACTACGTGAAATACCGCAACGTGCGTCCTGACTACATCAAAGCTTTCTTCTCAGTGATTAACTGGAACAAAGTAGACGAGCTCTACGCAGCAGCAAAATAATGAATAGGAAGGGAAGAGTCATTCTTCTCTTTTTTGTTTTATATGGCAGAAGTCTAACAAAATCGTCAGACTTTTCTCATTTTTATGAGAAACGTGCTAACTGCTAGAAATTATGGTAGAATAGAGTGTTAAGTAATCGTGGAAAAGGAAGACTATGCGTAAAGAAATTGCACCTGAATTATACAACTATAACAAGTTTCCTGGCCCAGAATTTCATGTAAATGGGGATAAGGTTGAGACTGAAGGGATTGCTTTTACCTTGGTTGAAAATATCAAGGATGCCTTCGATGTGACAGTCTTTAATCAACGCTTTTCAGAAGTGTTGACCAAGTTTGATTATGTCGTGGGTGACTGGAGCAATGAACAGCTCCGTCTACGTGGCTTTTACAAAGACGACCGAACAGAGGAAAAAAATGAAAAGATTAGTCGGTTACAGGACTATCTTTTAGAGTACTGTAGTTATGGTTGTGCCTATTTTGTTCTAGAAAATCAAGCACCGAAACGGGCTTCATTTGACAAAAAAATGCGTAAAAAGGATGAGGAAAACCTTCCTAGAAGAGGCAAGAAACCTTCGCAAAACAAGAGAAAACCAAATACGGATAAGCGAAATAGGCGTCGTCATAAGGATCAAAAGTCTCAGAAAGAGGACAAGGGACAGCGCCATTTTGTCATTCGTCAGAAATAGATAGAGAATAAGGAGAAAAGATGAAACCGTCTATTTATAGTTTAACACGTCAAACCATGCAAGAATGGGTATTAGAACAGGGAGAAAAAAAATTCCGAGCAGATCAAATCTGGGAATGGCTCTACCGTAAACGTGTCCAGTCCTTTGAAGAAATGACTAACCTTTCCAAGGATTTGATTGCCAAGCTCAATGACCAGTTTGTGGTCAATCCATTGAAACAACGGATTGTGCAAGAGTCGGCTGACGGTACCGTTAAGTATCTTTTTGAGTTGCCAGATGGCATGTTGATTGAGACAGTACTCATGCGTCAACACTACGGTTTATCAGTCTGTGTGACGACTCAGGTCGGCTGTAATATTGGTTGTACCTTCTGTGCATCAGGCTTGATCAAGAAGCAACGTGACCTCAATAACGGGGAAATCGTAGCGCAGATCATGCTGGTTCAGAAATACTTTGATGAGCGTGGTCAGGATGAGCGTGTCAGCCATATCGTTGTCATGGGAATCGGTGAACCATTTGATAACTACAACAATGTTTTGAATTTCGTTCGTACCATCAATGATGACAAGGGAATGGCTATCGGTGCCCGTCACATCACTGTTTCTACCTCAGGTTTGGCACACAAAATTCG
The DNA here is from genome assembly GCF_003944205.1 of Streptococcus oralis subsp. dentisani. GTDB lineage: Bacteria > Bacillota > Bacilli > Lactobacillales > Streptococcaceae > Streptococcus > Streptococcus oralis_BH. The sequence continues at coordinate 27,581 of NZ_RJPH01000002.1, read as the reverse complement.
TGACTTTGCTAATGAAGGAGTTCAGGTCAATCTGGCTGTTTCCCTTCACGCACCCAATAATGAATTGCGCTCAAGCATCATGAAAATCAACCGTGCCTTTCCGATTGAAAAACTTTTCGCAGCTATTGAGTACTATATCGAAACAACTAATCGCCGTGTGACCTTTGAATACATCATGCTCAATGAAGTCAACGACGGTGTTGAACAAGCCTTGGAGTTGGCTGAGTTGCTCAAGAACATCAAGAAATTGTCTTATGTAAACTTGATTCCTTACAACCCAGTTAGTGAACATGACCAATATAGCCGTAGTCCCAAAGAGCGCGTGATGGCCTTCTATGATACCCTCAAGAAAAAAGGGATTAACTGTGTTGTCCGTCAAGAACATGGTACAGATATTGATGCAGCTTGTGGACAATTGCGCTCCAATACAATGAAACGTGACCGCCAGAAGGCAGTCGCAGCGGTGAATCCATAAAATGACTAGAAAAAGAGAATTATTCCTAAGATTGGGAGTGGCTGTTTACAGCCTTTGCATTGTCTGTTTTTGCTTCACTCCCCAGCCTCAACTTCCTACAGGAGTGGAAACTCCAGGTATTCAAACTTTTGGACGCCTGGTTTTTCTTTTAACTCCCTTAAATTCCTTTTGGAAACTGGGTGAAGTGACTAGTTTGGGACAAGTCCTTTGGATCTTTTTGCAGAACATTTTAAATGTCTTCTTGCTCTTCCCCTTGGTTTTTCAACTGATCTATCTCTTTCCGAACTTGCGGCAAACGAAAAAAATCCTCCTTCTCAGCTTTCTACTGAGCCTAGGAATTGAGTGTACGCAACTGGTCTTAGACTTTTTCTTTGATTTTAATCGCGTCTTTGAGATTGATGATTTGTGGACCAATACCCTGGGAGGCTATCTGGCTTGGGTTCTTTATAAAGGACTGCATAAAAACAAGATAAGGAATTAGAATGAGTATTTTAGAAGTTAAAAATCTAAGTCACGGTTTTGGTGACCGTGCAATTTTTGAAGATGTATCCTTCCGTCTCCTCAAGGGTGAACACATCGGCTTAGTCGGTGCTAACGGTGAAGGAAAATCAACTTTTATGAGCATTGTGACTGGTAAGATGTTACCTGACGAAGGAAAGGTAGAGTGGTCTAAGTATGTGACTGCTGGCTATCTGGATCAGCATGCTGTGCTAAAGGAAGGTCAAACTGTGCGTGATGTCTTGCGGACAGCCTTTGATGAGCTATTTAAAGCAGAAGCTCGTATCAATGACCTCTATATGGAAATGGCTGAAGACGGAGCGGATATCGACGCGCTCATGGAAGAAGTTGGCGAACTACAAGACCGTTTGGAGAGTCGTGACTTCTATACTTTGGATGCTAAGATTGATGAAGTAGCGCGTGCTCTGGGTGTCATGGACTATGGCATGGATACAGATGTAACAGCCTTATCAGGCGGACAAAGAACCAAGGTGCTTTTGGCTAAACTCCTCCTTGAAAAACCAGATATTTTGTTGCTTGACGAGCCAACCAACTACTTGGATGCTGAACACATTGACTGGCTCAAGCGTTATCTTCAAAACTATGAGAATGCCTTTGTCCTTATTTCGCATGATATTCCTTTCCTCAACGACGTGATCAATATCGTCTACCATGTGGAAAATCAACAGTTGACGCGTTACTCTGGTGACTACTACCAGTTCCAAGAAGTCTATGCCATGAAGAAATCTCAGCTGGAGGCGGCTTACGAACGTCAACAGAAAGAGATTGCCGACCTCAAGGATTTTGTGGCTCGAAACAAAGCGCGTGTTGCAACGCGTAACATGGCCATGTCCCGTCAAAAGAAACTGGACAAGATGGACATCATTGAACTCCAAAGTGAGAAACCAAAGCCATCCTTTGATTTCAAACCGGCTCGTACTCCTGGTCGCTTTATCTTCCAAGCTAAGGATTTGCAGATTGGTTACGACCGTCCTCTGACCAAACCCTTAAACCTCACCTTTGAACGCAATCAAAAAGTTGCCATTATCGGGACAAATGGTATTGGGAAAACAACTCTCTTGAAGAGTCTCTTGGGAATTATTCCACCAATTGCTGGAGAAGTCGAACGTGGCGACTATCTAGAACTTGGCTACTTTGAACAGGAAGTAGAAGGTGGAAATCGTCAAACACCACTAGAGGCTGTCTGGAATGCCTTTCCTGCACTTAACCAAGCAGAAGTTCGTGCGGCCCTTGCCCGTTGTGGTTTGACAACTAAGCACATCGAAAGCCAAATTCAGGTCTTGTCAGGTGGGGAACAAGCCAAGGTGCGTTTCTGTCTCTTGATGAATCGTGAAAATAACGTCTTGGTGCTTGATGAGCCGACCAATCACCTAGATGTGGATGCCAAGGAGGAACTCAAGCGTGCGCTTAAAGAGTACAAAGGGAGCATCCTTATGGTTTGCCATGAGCCGGACTTCTATGAAGGCTGGATGGACCAAATCTGGGACTTTAACAAGTTAACTTAAAAGCGCTAAAAAAGCCAAGTCGAAATGACTTGGCTTTTTTGACTAGTAATTTAAATAGCTTTCAACTTCAGATTTCTCAATTTCTTTACCGTAGTGGCAAATCGGACAAGAAACGAAGTAATTTTTACCATAAGGGAAAAGTGGAATCCAGTAGAGGGTGAACTTGCGTCCAGTTTCTACGATCTCCCAAGTGTCGACATTGTTACAGTGACCGCATTCGATCGCAGTTTGCGTATGTCCCAAATCTTTCTGATAACCTTTAGAACCCCAAAATAAAATCATGTCATCGTCTCCTTATCTGTTGATGGCTTATTTTTTGCTGAAGTCATAGTCTTTCACTACTTCGATACTATCAATGGTGATAGCAGACGTTGGTTTGTCTTTCTCATCTTTTTCAGCTTTGGCAATCTTGTCAACAACGTCCATACCATCGATGACTTGACCAAAGACAGGGTGTTTACCATCTAGGCTAGGATTTCCGCCTTCTTTATAAGCTTCGATGATTTTCTTTGGATACTTGCTTGTAGGGAGTTTAGCAGAAATGTCTGTCGAGTTTTGGTTGATGAAGAACTGGCTACCGTTGGTGTTTGGTTGACCAGTGTTAGCCATAGCAAGGGCTCCGCGGATATTGTATAGGTAAGGAGAGATTTCATTTTTGAAACCAGTTCCTTTGTCCTTTGTTTTATCATTATCATGCCAGATAGATTGGCCCCCTGTACCATCTCCCTTAGGATCTCCAGTTTGGACCATAAATCCATCGATGACACGGTGGAAGGTGATGCCGTTATAATAGCCTTCCTTAGCGTGAGTAAGGAAGTTTTCAACCGCAAGAGGAGCGAGTTTAGGGAAGAGCTTAATGCGAATATCACCCTGACTCGTGTGGAGAATGACCTCGGCTTCATCTTCAGCAACTTCTTTAGAAAGTTGAGGGAAGTTAGCATTTTCATTGGTCAAAGCGTCATTCAAATCTTTGGCAGCCTGAGCAGCTGCTTTAGAACTTTCTTCAGCTGAGATACTAGAGTCAACATAGTCATCGCCACGGAGACCACGTTGGATACTAGTACATCCTGCAAGGGCAACAGTTGATAGTAAAAGAAGGGTTGCTAGTTTTTTCATTGTTTTCCTCTCAAAAATTCATTTCTACCATTGTACCTTAAAAGGAGATTGATTTCAAATGTTTAAAAAAATTTAAAACTCTGTCAAGTTTTTTTCTTGACACCTGTCAGAAATCTGCTATAATAGAACATGTGCTAAATAGCTCAGCTATTTCACCGAAATAAAAAAATAAGAAAAGAGACATTAAAAATGGCAGTTAAAATCCGTTTGACTCGTATGGGTTCTAAGAAAAAACCTTTCTACCGTATCAACGTAGCAGACTCACGTTCACCACGTGACGGACGTTTCATCGAAACAGTTGGAACTTACAACCCACTTGTTGCTGAAAACCAAGTAACTTTGAAAGAAGACCGCGTTCTTGCATGGTTGGCTGATGGAGCTCAACCTTCAGATACAGTTCGCAACATCCTTTCAAAAGAAGGCGTATTGAAAAAATTCCACGATTCTAAATTCTCAAAATAAGTTTAAAGTAGGTTGACAGATGGATACGATTGAAAATCTCATTATTGCGATTGTGAAACCTTTGATTTCACAACCAGATGCCTTAACTATCAAGATTGAAGACACACCAGAGTTTTTGGAGTATCACTTGGATCTTGACCAAAGCGATGTCGGTCGTGTTATCGGTCGTAAGGGTCGCACTATCTCAGCGATAAGAACGATTGTCTACTCTGTCCCAACTGAAGACAAAAAAGTAAGAATCGTTATCGATGAAAAATAAAAAAGCGGGACAGAAGTCTCGCTTTTTTTGTGAGGAGGAGAAGATGAAGGATTTAACGTTTAGACAATTACAAGCTTACTTACTAGATCATTACCAGCAATCTCGAACTGAGGAAGGCCTCTTTATCAAGCTAGTGGAGGAAGTCGGAGAAGTAGCTGAAGTCTTGAATGGGCGCTCTGGTAGAAAAGGGGGCGTTCAGGATTCAAACGAGGAACTTGCTAAAGAACTGGCTGATATCATTCACTACACTGTTGCAATTGCAGCCATCAATGATATTAATCTTACCAAAACCATCTTTGACAAAGATAAGAAGGCTGCCATCAAGTACCAACATGAACGAGATTTGGAAGGGTTTTTGGAAAGTCTCCAAGAAAATCATAAATAAACTCTTTTAAGTAATAAAGGGACTTTTCACCAAGCTTAGGCTAGCTAGCAAATACCAATCCTAGAAATAGCATCTAGGATTTTACTATGCTAAAATGGAAAGACAGTCTCAAAGAATTCTAGTCAATCAATCTTGAGGATAGCTACTTTTAAAGGGAGTAACAATCTATGAACGAGAAAACAAAAGCATACCTAGCGGCCTTATCCTTTTCAGTCATCATTGGTTTTTCTTTTTTATTTACTAAGATTGCTTTGGACTATGCTAGTCCTCTCACAAACTTAGCACATCGCTATACAATCGCTGCTCTGGTATTGGTCATCCTTCATCAAACAAAACTTATCAATGTAAATTTAAGTAGAAAAGATATTCTTTCTATTCTTCCTATGAGTCTTTTCTATCCACTCCTCTTCTTTATTTTTCAATCCTTTGCTTTACAGTATATATCGTCTTCTGAAGCAGGAATTTTACAAGCTCTTGTCCCGATTTTTACTCTCCTTTTGGCATCGGTCTTTCTCAAGGAAAAGACAAGTTTGTTGCAAAAGTTCTTTTTAATTTTATCCGTAGCAGGAGTAGTTTTCATCTTCCTTAGTAAAGGAGCGAACTTTAGCACGGAAACTGCTAGCTTGGGCTTTCTATTGATGTTGGGATCTGTTCTCGCCAATGCAATAAACAATATCCTCAGCAAGGCTAAAGGAGGTCGTTATCGGGCAATGGATATGACAGCTGTTGTGATATTTGTTGGCTTCGTCACCTTTAATACGCTGAGTCTGACCTCGCACTATCTAGAGGGGAACATATTAGCTTACTTTGCGCCGTTTGGACAGTTGCCCTATCTGCTTTCCATTCTCTATTTGGGAGTTCTAGCCTCTATCGTGACTGGTAGTCTCTCTATCTATGCTATTGTTCGACTTGGAGCATCAACCGTCAGTGTCTTTGGTAATCTTGGAACAGTTTTGACCATTCTAGCCGGAGCACTTATCCTCCACGAACCGATCTATAGCTACCATGTGATAGGAGCAACTTTGATTATTGCTGGAATTTTAGGCATGAATCTGATGAGAAGAAAGTAAAGATTGCTTAGCAGTCTTTTTCTTTATCTATATTGTACAGAAAATTCAAAATTTTTAATGAAACTAAGTTTAGAAAACCATGATTTTAATATAGCATGATAAAATAGATAAAAAGAATAATACTAGGATAAAGAAGAGAGAGTTTAGAAATGAAGCAAAATGATATAGCTGAAGCTATTGCTTTTTATAACAGAAAACCTGAGACTTTGGTACGTCACATTATACCAGTCGTAGATTGTGATTTGGTTGTTTATCATCGTCCGGGAAACGCAAATAAAGGCCACATTATTTTTTATCATGGAGCTTGTGGCCGTAGTCAGATGTGGGCCCACCAGTATGATGCTTTTGATGGATTTGACCTTTACTTTGTCAATGTTAGAGGGCAGGGTGAATCACCTATGAAAGTTGGGCTACCCGACTTAGAAGGCGCTGTTCAAGATGTAGATGCCATTTTGTCCTATTTTAAGCTGGATAAGGTGATATTGGTTGGTCATTCTTGGGGAGGAAATCCACTTCAAGAGTATACCTATCGCCATCCAGAAAGAGTCCTAGCCTTGGTCATGGTAGATAGTTGGGGACAGCATCGATACTTATCAGAGAAAGAAAGAGGTCGAATCAAATATAGTTCTCTTATGTACAAAACGATTCCATGGAATGTGATTGCTGATAAGAACTCAAAAATGTGTACTGATAACCCTATCACAAGAGAATTAATCAAGACGGCCATTATAGAAACTGGGCGAGATGTTTTTTTGAACCTTGGAATTACAGGTTTTTTTGCTGTCCATGAGATAGAAGGTTATCATGGAAATCCTCCTATGCTATTAGTAAGAGGCGAAAATGATTTTCCCAAACACCTAAAAATGATCTACGATGGTATCATTGCCTTAAATCCCAATGCGCGTCAAGTAACGATTTCAGACAGCAAACACCAACCGATGAATGACCATCCTCAAGAGTTTAATCAAATAGTTGGTGATTTTTTTGAAGAAGTAGTAGCCTTGTAAGATAGTACTATCCAACTTGTGAAAATCCCTGGAACGTGATAAAATAAAGGATAGAAAAAGATACAGGAGACAAGATGAACTACTTTAATGTTGGGAAAATCGTCAATACGCAGGGGCTGCAAGGTGAGATGCGAGTCTTGTCTGTGACGGATTTTGCTGAAGAACGCTTTAAAAAAGGAGCAGAGCTGGCTTTGTTTGATGAAAAAGATCAGTTTGTCCAAACAGTGACCATTGCTAGCCACCGTAAGCATAAGAACTTTGACATTATCAAATTCAAAGACATGTACCATATCAATGCAATTGAAAAGTACAAGGGTTATAGTCTCAAGGTCGCTGAGGAAGATCTGAATGACCTAGACGATGGGGAATTCTATTATCACGAGATTATCGGTTTGGAAGTTTATGAGGGTGATAACTTGATTGGAACTATCAAGGAAATCCTGCAACCAGGTGCCAATGATGTCTGGGTGGTCAAGCGAAAAGGTAAGCGAGATTTGCTTTTACCCTACATTCCGCCAGTAGTTCTCAATGTTGATATTCCAAATAAACGGGTCGATGTGGACATCTTAGAAGGACTAGATGATGAAGATTGATATTTTAACCCTCTTTCCTGAGATGTTTTCTCCGCTGGAGCACTCGATCGTTGGAAAGGCTCGTGAAAAAGGGCTCTTGGATATCCAGTATCATAATTTTCGAGAATATGCTGAAAAGGCCCGTCACGTCGATGATGAACCATATGGAGGCGGTCAGGGGATGTTGCTCCGAGCCCAACCAATTTTCGATGCCTTTGACGCTATTGAAAAGAAAAATCCGCGCGTCATCTTGCTTGATCCTGCTGGGAAACAGTTCGATCAGGCTTATGCTGAAGATTTGGCCCAAGAGGAAGAGCTAATCTTTATCTGCGGTCACTATGAAGGGTATGACGAACGCATCAAGACCTTGGTAACCGATGAAATTTCCCTAGGAGACTATGTTTTGACTGGAGGAGAATTGGCGGCTATGACTATGATTGATGCGACTGTTCGCTTGATTCCAGAAGTGATTGGCAAGGAGTCTAGTCACCAGGACGATAGTTTTTCTTCGGGATTGCTCGAATATCCCCAATACACACGTCCTTATGACTATCGAGGCATGGTGGTTCCAGATGTGCTTATGAGTGGGCACCATGAGAAGATTCGTCAGTGGCGACTTTATGAGAGTTTAAAGAAAACCTATGAGCGCAGACCAGATTTGCTAGAAAACTATCAACTAACAGCAGAAGAAGAAAAAATGCTGGCTGAAATCAGAGAAAACAAAGAATAAAGGAGAACCTTATGCAAGTAATCAAACGTAATGGAGAAGTTGCAGACTTTGATCCAGATAAAATTTACCAAGCTGTTCTAAAAGCGGCTCAGACTGTTTATGTTTTGACAGATGATTTGCGTCAAAACCTCGCTCAAGTCACTAAAAAAGTAGTCTTAGACTTGGAAGAAGCAAAAGTGGAACGTGCGACCATTAGTATGATCCAATCAATGGTTGAAAATCGTTTGTTGGGGGCAGGATATATCACCATCGCAGAACACTACATTTCTTACCGCTTACAACGCGATTTGGAGAGAAGTGGTTACGGAGACCATATCGCAGTCCACCTGCATTTTGAACAAATTCGTTAAGAAAAAGAGTGGGATGAAAAGCATCTCACTCTTTCTTAAATCTATTTTTCTGAGCTGTTTGTACAGTTGAAGGGACGAAACGAAGTCTTTTGATATCAGTGATTCGGATGATACGTGTCACATTTTTTGTAAAATTTTTAACAACAATCTGTTGACGGCTGCTATCATATTTGACAATATCACCAGTGAAGCTTGTTTCAGCTAGTATGACATGAATAGCAGTTTGTTTCTGGATGGCTTGTTCAATTGTAGCAATGAGGGAGTCATTTTCAGAATAATCTCGTTCATCATGTCCACTGAGAAAGTCTTGTATCTTATCTAAGACATGCTTGAATGTATATCTCATAGGCTTCTCCCCTCTTATATAACCATATTATATAAAATTTTCCTAAAATCTACAAGATTTTACGAATAGACTATAGAAAGCATATCACATAAAGGAGTTAAAATGGCAGAATTTACATTTGAAATCGAAGAACACTTACTGACCTTGTCTGAAAATGAAAAAGGATGGACAAAAGAACTAAACCGAGTCAGCTTTAATGGCGCTCCAGCAAAGTTTGATATTCGAACTTGGAGCCCTGATCATACCAAAATGGGAAAAGGAATCACCCTTACAAATGAAGAATTTCAAGTAATGGTGGATGCTTTTGAAGGAAATCAATAAAAGGATATTGAGTTTTTGACTCAGTATCCTTTTTGGGTTAAATTGAGAAGTATGCTTGTCCCCTAAGTCGTTGTAATAGTGGACGACTAATGAAACTGATCGCTATGATCTTACCAAGATCAGGAAGGATAAAAGGAAGGACACCAACAGCGAGTGCCTTATCAAATGACATACCAGCAAGGAAGTGGAGGCTGAGAATACCTCCGACAAAGACGAGGGAATCACCCAAGAGGTTGGCTAGGAAAATGCGGATATAGCCACTGTTCTGATGGATGAGATAAGAGGTAAGTCCTGCATAGACAAGGTCGAACCAAAGATAGCCTGAACTTGGACCGACTAAAACGTGAAACCCAGCTCCTCCCCCTGCAAAGACAGGTAAACCAATGGCACCCAGCAGGAGGTAGAGAGCTACAGAAAGGACAGCTTCTCTAGGTCTAAAAACAGTAGCAATCAGACCGATCGCAAAGTTTTGCAGAGTGAAAGGTACAGGACCGATAGGGAGACTGATTTGTGCCAATACGGCGATGAGAGCAGCACCGATAGCAGGGATAGCATAGATATGAGCTTTTTTCAAAATTGTTAACCTCTTTTTAAAATTATAGTAACTATTATACTAATTCAGGAAGAAAAGTCAACCTGTTTTTAAATTAAGGGTAACATTTTTTGTAACAGCCGATTTTGCAAGTAAAAAGAGACCACATGTGGTCTCTTTCGGCAATTAGCGCATGGTCACAAATTCTTCTGAGGCGGTTGGGTGGATAGCTACTGTAGCATCAAAGTCTTCCTTGGTAGCCCCCATCTTGATGGCCACAGCGAATCCTTGAATCATCTCATCCACTCCGTAACCAAGTCCGTGAAGTCCAACAACTTTTTCGTCAGCACCAGCGGTGATGAGTTTGAAGCGAGATTCTTGACGATGGCTTGTAACGGCAGAGTACATAGATGCAAAGCTTGACTTGTAGACTTTGATGTTATCTTGGCCGTATTCTTTGATAGCTTGATCCTCGCTTAAACCAACCGTTCCGATTGCTGGGTGGGAGAAGACAACAGTAGGGATAGTCGTGTAGTCCATCTTGGCATTTGTTTTGCCGTTGAAGAGGCGCTCAGATAGGGTACGTCCTGCCTTGATGGCTACTGGGGTCAGTTCTTTCTCACCAGTAACATCTCCAAGAGCATAGATGCCATCTACAACTGTATTTTGGTATTCATCTACTTGGATAAATCCACGTTGGTTGAGTGTGACGCCAGCCTTTTCTAACTCCAGACCGTCTACATTTGGCCGGCGACCGGTAGCCCAGATAACTTGGCTGGCAGTATGACTAGAACCGTCTTCAAAATGAATGGTAATACCTTCCTCCGTTTCTTCGAGCTTGACGGGTACCTTATGCGTGTGCAAAGGTAGGCCTGTTTTTTCCATTTCATTGACAAGTCCTTCAACGATATAGCTGTCAAAACCACGCAAGGGACGATCACGACGGACAAACAAATCCGTTTTTACTCCTAGTGCGTGGAGAACACCTGCTAATTCAACAGCGATATAACCAGCTCCAAGAATCGCAACGGATTCAGGAAGTTGCTCCCAAGCAAAGACATCGTCTGAGCTGCCACCGAGTTCAGCTCCTGGAATAGTTGGGATGCTTGGACGAGCGCCAGTCGCAATCACGATATGCTTGGCACGAATCAATTCACCATTAACGATGACTGTGTGGGAATCAACAAAATGAGCACGACCTTCAATCAAATCAACCCCGTTGCGCTTGAAACTTCCATCATAAGTCGAGCGGGCACGATCGATGTAGGCTTCACGATTTTGACGAAGCTTTGCGAAATCAAATTGAACATCTGAACTCGTAAAACCGTAGTCAGGACCGTAGTGGTGGAAGCTTTCAGCAATCTGCGCTCCATACCACATGATTTTCTTAGGAACACAGCCAACGTTGACACAAGTTCCACCTAATTTTTTCTCTTCGATAACAGCTGCTTTAGCACCGTGTTCACCAGCTCGGTTCATAGTGGCGATACCGCCACTCCCTCCACCGATGGCTATGATATCATATTCTCTCATAGAAAACTCCTTATAGATTTGATAGTCATATTCTATCGTTTTTATTTTTTGAATGCAAAAATCTGCTACGCTCTAAAGAAATAGCAGAAATCACTTGCTAAATATAGAAATAAGGTGTATGATGTTACTAGTACAATTCTGCATAAATCAAATGGAAACAAGGCATGTTTCCTGAATTGTTCTCTTTTCTCTCTGAACAATCATTGTTTAGAGTAGGTAAATTTGCTATAATAGTCTTTGTATTGAAAATAAAATAGGAGTTTTGTGATGAAGGGGAATAAGAAAACTAAAAAATGGCAACTATACACAGCTATTGGTGCTGCAAGTATTATTATAACCAGTGCAGTGGGTATTTTGCTATTTAGACAGCCCTCTCAGGCTGCCGGTAAGGATGACACATCGCATCTCGTAGTCGCAAAGGAAGGAACAGTTGCCTCCTCTGTTCTTTTATCTGGTACCGTCACCGCAAAAAATGAACAATATGTTTATTTGGATGCAAGTAAGGGTGAGGTGGATGAAATCTTGGTTTCTGTTGGAGATAAGGTTGACAAAGGACAAGCGCTCGTAAAATACAACAGCACAGAAGCGCAGTCTGCTTATGATGCAGCTAACCGTGCCATAGCCAAGGCTGATCGTCGTATCAATGACTTGAAGGAATCACGAAACAACACTCTAGCTGATTCGGAAGAATATGATGATGGAGCACAGGGTTCTTCTGTCTCTTCCATTGATTCTCAGATTAGTGATGCTCGTGATAGTCGTGCTGATGCAGAGGCACAACTTAAAAAGGCGCAGGCCCAATTGGACGCAACAAAGGTTTTGAGTACGCTAGAAGGTACAGTTGTAGAAGTTAATCGCAATGTATCAAAGTCCACAACTGCTGCAAATCAAGTGATGGTTCATGTAGTAAGTAACGACAATCTACAAGTCAAGGGAGAACTTTCCGAGTACAATCTTGCCAACCTTTCTGTTGGCCAAGAAGTGACCTTCTCTTCTAAAGTTTACCAAGATAAAACTTGGACAGGGAAGATCAGCTTTATTTCAGCTTACCCTAAAAATAGTGGAGAAGGAACGAATGCTATAACTGGGGGGAATACTGGTTCTAAATATCCCTATACGATTGAAGTAACGAGTGAGATTGGTGATTTGAGACCAGGTTTTACCGTTAGTGTTGAGGTTAAAAGTGACAAGAAATCAATCCTCGTACCCTTAACCAGTGTCATTACTGAAGACGGAAAAAACTACGTTTGGGTTGTTGACGAAGAGAATAAGGCTAAGAAAATCGAAGTTAGCCTAGGAAATGCTGACGCAGAAAACCAAGAGATCACATCTGGTTTGACAGACGGAACCAAAGTCATCAGTAATCCAACGACTTCCTTGGAAGAAGGAAAAGAGGTGAAGGCTGATGAAACAACTAATTAGTCTAAAAAACATCTGCCGGAGCTATCGAAATGGTGAACAGGAACTGCAGGTCTTGAAAAATATTAATTTGGAGATTGGCGAAGGGGAATTTGTTGCCATTATGGGACCATCTGGTTCGGGTAAATCTACTCTGATGAATACCATCGGAATGCTGGACACCCCAACTAGCGGCGAATACTATCTAGAAGGTCAAGAAGTGGCCCGTCTAGGTGAAAAGCAGTTGGCACAGGTACGTAACCAACAAATTGGCTTTGTCTTTCAACAGTTCTTTCTTCTGTCAAAGATGGATGCTGTTCAAAATGTCGAGTTACCCTTGATTTATGCAGGAGTTCCAGCTGCCCAACGTCGCAAATTGGCAGAGGAATATCTGAGTAAAGTAGAGTTGACTGATCGTATTCATCACCTTCCTTCGGAGTTGTCTGGCGGTCAAAAACAACGGGTGGCCATTGCGCGTGCTCTTGTTAACGATCCCTCAATCATCCTAGCTGATGAACCGACAGGCGCCTTGGATACGAAAACAGGAAGCCAAATCATGGAACTCTTGGTTGAGTTAAATGAAGAAGGCAAGACTATTATTATGGTAACGCACGAGCCCGAAATTGCAGCCTATGCAAAACGCCAGATTGTAATCCGTGATGGGGTTATTTCATCTGATAGCGCTCGTTTGGAAGGAAAGGAGAACTAAGATGCAAAATCTGAAATTTGCCTTTTCATCTATTATGGCACACAAGATGCGCTCTTTTTTGACCATGATTGGCATTATCATCGGGGTCTCTTCAGTAGTTGTCATCATGGCTTTAGGGGACTCTATGTCTCGTCAGGTCAATAAAAATATGACAAAATCTCAGAAAAATATTCAGGTATTTTTCTCACCAATTAAAAGTAAGGACGGTTCCTTTACACAAAAGCAATCTGCACTGACACTATCTGGTAAAGAAGAAGATGTTCACGTAGAACCACCTAAAACACAGGAATCGTGGGTTAAGGAAGCTGCCAAACTAAAAGGCGTGGATGGCTATTATGTGACTAATAGTACAAATGTTACTTTGACCTATAAGGATAAAAAGGTAGAGAGAGCAAGTCTGACAGGTGGAAATATGACTTATATGTCTGCTGTAGAAAATAAAATTATTGCAGGTAGGGATCTGAGAGAACAAGACTACCGAGATTTTGCAAGTGTGATTTTGCTAGATGAAGAACTCGCTAAAAGTCTTTTTGACTCGCCTCAGGCAGCACTCAATCAAATCATTTCAGCCAATGGATATAGCTATCGCGTGATTGGTGTTTACTCTAGTCCTGCTGTTAAAAGTGCTAAGATGTTTGGTGTAGGTGGCTTACCAATTACAACCAATGCTTCTGTAGCAGCTAATTTTAATGTAGAGGAAATTTCTAATATTGTCTTTCGTGTGAATGACACGAGTCTAACTCCGACTTTGGGGCCAGAACTCGCACGCAAGATGACAGAAATTGCAGGAGTACAGCAGGGAGAATATCAGGTTGTAGACGAAACCGCCGCTTTTGCAGAGGTTCAGCAAATCTTTGGTTTTATGACCGCTATTATTAGTGCTATCGCAGGAATCTCTCTCTTTGTGGGAGGGACTGGGGTTATGAATATCATGCTGGTTTCTGTAACGGAGCGTACTCGTGAGATTGGTCTTCGTAAAGCATTGGGAGCTACACGGGCTAATATCTTGGTACAGTTTTTGATTGAGTCCATGATCTTGACCTTGCTAGGTGGAGTCATCGGCCTAGTAAGTGCAGCGGGCTTGACCACGCTAGCAGGCGCTTTGTTAAAAAATATGATGGAAGGAATAGAAATTGGTGTCTCGCTACCGATCGCTCTCTTTAGCTTGGCTGTTTCGGCCAGCGTTGGTATGATTTTCGGAGTCTTGCCAGCCAATAAAGCGTCTAAGCTTGATCCAATTGAAGCCCTTCGCTATGAATAAGATAAACAAGATGGACATTTGTCTATCTTGTTTTTGTATGGATTTTCCTATCGAAAATCACTAAAAATATGATATAATGAAGTGTTAGAAAAACAGGTTTCATTTGCCTGGAAAGGAAAAATTATGTCTGAAAAGAATTTTTATATTACAACACCGATTTACTATCCATCTGGTAAACTTCATATCGGTTCTGCTTACACAACCATCGCCTGTGATGTTCTAGCGCGTTACAAACGCCTCATGGGTTACGATGTCTTTTATCTGACAGGTCTTGACGAGCATGGTCAGAAGATCCAGCAAAAGGCTGAAGAAGCTGGCATCACACCTCAAGCCTATGTTGATGGGATGGCGGTTGGAGTCAAAGAACTCTGGAAATTACTCGATATCTCATATGATAAATTCATCCGTACAACTGATGATTACCATGAAAAAGTAGTGGCTCAGGTCTTTGAACGCTTACTTGCTCAAGATGATATTTACTTGGGCGAATACTCTGGTTGGTATTCAGTTTCAGATGAGGAATTCTTTACAGAAAGCCAGCTTGCAGAAGTTTTCCGTGACGAAGCTGGAAATGTGACGGGCGGTATTGCTCCATCAGGTCACGAGGTCGAATGGGTTTCTGAAGAATCTTATTTCCTTCGCCTCAGCAAATACCAAGAACGCTTGGTTGAATTTTTCAAATCTCACCCTGACTTCATCACTCCAGATGGTCGTCTCAATGAAATGTTGCGTAACTTCATCGAACCAGGCTTGGAAGACTTGGCCGTATCTCGGACAACCTTTACTTGGGGCGTGCCAGTGCCGTCCAATCCTAAACACGTAGTTTATGTTTGGATTGATGCTCTTCTCAACTATGCGACAGCTCTTGGATATGGTCAAGATGAACATGGTAACTTTGATAAGTTCTGGAATGGAACGGTCTTCCACATGGTCGGAAAAGACATTCTTCGTTTCCACTCTATCTACTGGCCAATCCTTCTCATGATGTTGGATGTCAAATTGCCAGACCGTTTGATTGCCCATGGTTGGTTTGTCATGAAAGACGGTAAGATGTCTAAGTCTAAAGGAAATGTCGTTTACCCTGAAATGCTAGTAGAGCGTTATGGACTGGACCCACTTCGTTACTACCTCATGCGTAGCCTCCCAGTCGGTTCAGACGGAACCTTCACTCCAGAAGACTATGTAGGCCGTATCAACTATGAATTGGCCAATGACCTTGGAAACCTCCTCAACCGTACAGTTTCCATGATTAACAAGTACTTTGATGGGCAAATCCCTGCCTATGTAGAAGGTGTGACAGAATTTGACCATGCTCTTGCTCAAGTAGCAGAGCAATCTATCTCTGACTACCATACACACATGGAAGCCGTTGATTACCCACGTGCTTTAGAGGCAGTCTGGACTCTCATCTCACGTACCAACAAATACATCGATGAGACAGCTCCATGGGTCTTGGCTAAGGATGAAGCCCTTCGTGACCAGTTGGCAAGTGTCATGAGCCATTTGGCAGCCAGCCTTCGTGTCGTAGCTCACTTGATTGAACCATTTATGATGGAAACTAGTCGCGCTGTATTGGCACAACTTGGTCTAGCAGAAGTTTCTAGCCTAGAAAACTTGAGCTTGACAGATTTCCCTGCAGGTGTGACTGTTGTTGCCAAAGGAACACCAATCTTCCCACGTCTGGACATGGAAGAAGAGATTGCCTATATCAAGGAACAAATGGAAAGCAACAAACCAGCAGTCGAAAAAGAATGGAATCCAGATGAAGTTGAACTCAAACTCAACAAGGATGAAATCAAGTTTGAAGACTTTGATAAGGTCGAGATCCGTGTCGCAGAAGTCAAAGAAGTGTCTAAAGTGGAAGGTTCTGACAAGTTGCTCCAATTCCGACTAGATGCTGGTGATGGAGAAGACCGTCAAATCCTCTCAGGAATTGCAAAATACTACCCAAACGAACAAGAATTGGTCGGCAAGAAAGTCCAAATCGTTGCCAACCTCAAACCACGCAAGATGATGAAAAAATATGTCAGTCAAGGAATGATCCTCTCAGCTGAACATGATGGCAAACTAACCCTTCTCACAGTTGATCCAGCTGTACCAAACGGAAGTGTGATTGGGTAAAGCAAAAAACCAACGTTAGGCACGTTGGTTTTTCTTGTTATGCGCGAGATTTTCTAAGAAGTAGTCCATCTCCTTTTGCGACCTGAGAACAATTACTTTCTCTGGATAGCTTTCTTGAATCTGCTGATAACGTTCCTTAGCGGATTTGCTCCGTCCATCCCAGAGAATCCATCTGATAAAGTCCCAGTCAAATCGTTCAGGACAGCCTGCAGCCATACTTTCTCTGACCTTGCCGCGATATGTGAGATAACGTTTGAAGGCTCGAAAGAGACAAGACAATGGGGAAAAGTTGAGAAAGATGATTTGGTCAGCTTCCTGCATTCTTTCCTCGTAATAGCACCAAGAGTAGTTACCGTCGATGACCCAAGCTTCATGCTTTGTGAGAAAGTTTTTCATCTCGGTCAACATCCATTCGCGGTCACTGTCTTGCCAACCAGGTTGAAATTGGAGTGTATCCATATGCAGTTTTGGGATGGAGTAGTAGTTTGATAATTTTTCAGCTAGGGTTGACTTACCAGCTCCAGAATATCCGATGATTGCGATTTTCATTTTCTACCTTTTCTGATTAGAGGACAAAAAAACAGCCTCTATGGACTGTTTCTTATTTAGCAAGTTTAGCTGAAAGACGAGCTTTATCGCGGCTTGCTTTGTTTTTATGAATCAAACCTTTAGTTTCTGCTTTGTCGATAGCTGAGCTAGCAGCACGGAAAAGTTCTTCAGAAGGGTTTGCTTCGAAAGCTTTGATAGCAGTACGCATAGCTGATTTTTGAGCTGAGTTTTTTTCGTTTTGTTTAACGTTCAATTCAGCGCGTTTGATAGCTGATTTAATGTTTGCCAATGTTCTTACCTCCATATTTACTAACTATACCATTATATCTGAAAACTTAGGTTTTGACAAGGGGAAATTATTTTTTTAGGTAAATTTCATCGATTTCATGGTTTTTAGCCTTGTGGAGAATGATCTCGGCACGATTCCTTGTCGGTTCGATATAGTTTTGCAGATTTATTAGATTAATGCTAGTCCAGATCTGATGAGCGAAGGCTTCGACCTCTCTTATTGGCATTTGAGTAAAACGGTGGTAGTAGCTTTCAGGATCATTCTGGGCAAAGCTGAGGAGTTTTAAGAAACGATCCAGATACCAACTTTCAATATCCTCGACAGCAGCATCCACATAGATGGAGAAATCAAAGAAATCAGTGATGTAAAGGCGCTCATTTTGAGGATTTTGGAAGACATTGATTCCTTCAACGATGACAAAATCCGCAGCCTTAACGCGTTGTTTCTCCCCAGGGACGATGTCATACACTTCATGAGAATAGACTGGAATATCGACATCCTGTCCATTTTTTAGGCGGTCAAGAAAATTCAGCAAGGCTTCCATGTCATAACTCTCTGGAAAACCTTTGCGATTTAAGATATCTTGCTCAATTAAAGTTTGATTGGGATAGAGAAAGCCATCCGTTGTCACTAGTTCTACAGTAGCATCCGGGAGAGTACGTGATAGAAGAATCTGAAGTAAGCGACTAGTGGTCGATTTCCCCACAGCAACACTACCAGAAACCCCAATGATAAAAGGTTGGGGCTTGCTATCTCTTTGAAGAAAGATTTCTTTTGAGAAAGACAAATCTTCTTTGGCTTTTTTATAGATATGGATAAGGTGAACCAGTGGCAGATAGATGTCGGTCACATCTTGTAGGCTGATTTGGTCATTAAAACTCTTGATGGAGTCTAGTTCTTCTTCCGTCAAGGGAGGGGTTGTCTTGCGATGCAAGGACTGCCAGGTTTGGCGGCTGATTTTCTCAAAATGTAAAAATTCGTTGGTCATAATTTTTCCTCGTTCGATATCTTAGTATATCATATTTCGTAGTCAAAGAGAGAATGAAATTCGATATTTATCATTCTGATTCTTGAAAGTTGCTATAAGTTGCCTCTAACAGGGAAAAATAGAGTGAAAAATACAAAGATCATTTAATTATTATCATAACAGATTTAGTTTGTTTGTTGAACTTCAGCTTTGTAAACGATTTAACATTTCACTAAAATATGGTAAAATAGTTTTATGAGTAAAATGTATTATGCAGAAAATCCTGATGCTGCTCACGACATTCATGAGTTGAGAGTGGAGTTGTTGGGAGAAAACATGACCTTTTTGACGGATGCGGGTGTTTTTAGCAAGAAAATGGTTGACTTTGGGAGTCAGTTTTTATTGAAGTGTTTAGAGGTTAATGAAGGAGAAACGGTCCTTGATGTGGGTTGTGGTTATGGGCCCTTAGGGCTTTCTTTGGTCAAGGCTTATGGAGTTCAGGCAACCATGGTTGATATCAATAATCGTGCTCTAGACTTGGCTCGACAAAATGCTGAACGAAATAAAGTAGAAGCAACGATTTTCCAATCCAATATCTATGAACAAGTTGAAGGGAAATTTGACCATGTTATTTCTAATCCGCCTATTCGAGCGGGTAAACAAGTTGTTCATGAGATTATCGAAAAGAGCAGAGATTTCTTGAAAGATGGAGGTGATTTAACCATTGTCATTCAGAAAAAGCAAGGTGCTCCGAGTGCTAAAAGTAAGATGGAAGACGTTTTTGGAAATTGTGAAATCGTAAAGAAAGATAAGGGATACTATATCCTTAGAAGTGTGAAAGAATGAGAGCAGTTGATTTAATTCAAAAGAAACGAGATGGTCAAGAACTGACTGCAACTGAAATCAAATGGCTGGTAGAAGGCTATGTGGCAGGAACTGTTCCAGACTACCAGATGTCAGCTTTTGCTATGGCTGTTTATTTTAAAGGAATGACGACACGAGAGATTTCTGACCTGACGATGAATATGGTCAAGACAGGTCAGGAGTTTGACTTGTCAGCTATTGGTGGGGTTAAAGTTGATAAGCATTCGACTGGTGGTGTAGGTGATAAGGTGACCTTGATTTTGGCTCCCCTTGTTGCGAGTTTCGGTGTGCCCGTTGCTAAAATGAGTGGTCGTGGTCTAGGCCATACTGGTGGGACAATTGATAAATTGGAGTCCATTAAGGGCTATCAAGTCGAGCGTAGTCAAGAAGATTTCATTCGCCAGGTGCAGGACATTGGTGTATCTGTCATTGGGCAGTCCGATCAGCTGGTTAAAGCAGACAAGCTTCTCTATGCCCTCCGTGATGTGACTGCAACTGTCGACACGATTCCTTTGATTGCTAGTTCTGTTATGAGCAAGAAAATTGCTGCAGGAGCGGATGCCATTTTACTAGACGTAACGGTCGGTGAGGGTGCCTTCATGAAGACGGTTGATGAGGCGCGTGAATTGGCTCAAACCATGGTGGATCTTGGTAAGGCAGTTGGTCGAAAGACGGTAGCAGTCATTACGGATATGAGCCAACCCTTGGGAAGAGCCATTGGCAATCGTCTCGAAATTCTTGAGGCAATCGAGATTCTTCAAGGTAAAGGCCGAGAAGATATTAGTTATTTTATCTGCGAGCTAGCTCAGATTATGCTTGGCTTGGCTGATGTTGAGAAAACGGTCGAGGAAATCCGTCAACATCTTGAGAATGGCCAAGCACTGGCTAAGTTTGAAGAAATGGTGGCAGCACAAGGCGGTGATTTAGATGATCTCTATCGCCCCGTCAAAGTTGACCATGTGGTGGAAATTCCAGCTCAAGATACGGGTGTTATTTCAGCTCTTCCTGCAATGGAATTTGGGCTCTATGCCATGAGACTAGGTGCCGGTCGTGCAGTCAAGTCTGATGACCTGGACTATGAAACAGGGATTGTTTTCGAAAAGAAAGTTGGAGACTCCGTTCAAAAAGGGGAAATTGTTGCAAAAGTTTATACAAATGGAAAAATTTCTTCTGAACTAGTTACAGAATTTCAAAAATATGTTAAAATAAATGATGGAGTGCAAAGTTTACGAGAAATTATAGAAATTATCTCATAAAACTAGGGAGAATCCGAATATGAAGTTAAATAAATATATCGATCATACGCTTTTGAAGCAAGATGCGAGTCAAGAACAAATTGATTGTTTGCTATCTGAAGCGCGTGAGTATGACTTTGCCAGCGTTTGTGTCAATCCCACATGGGTTAAACATGCCAAAACAGGGCTTGAAGGCTCAGATGTAAAGGTTTGTACAGTAGTTGGTTTCCCTCTTGGAGCAACAACTTCAGCTGTGAAAGCTTTTGAAACAAAAGAAGCTGTCCAAAACGGTGCAGATGAGATTGATATGGTTATCAATGTCGGCGCCCTCAAATCAGGCAATCTTGATTTAGTTGAGTCGGACATCCGTGCTGTTGTAGAAGCAAGTGGTGACAAGTTGGTTAAGGTTATTATTGAAGCCTGCTTGTTGACAGACGATGAAAAGGTTGTGGCCTGCCAATTATCCCAAAAAGCAGGAGCTGACTTTGTTAAAACATCCACTGGATTTTCAACTGGTGGTGCCACTATTGAGGATGTTCAGTTGATGCGTAAAACAGTCGGGCCAGATATGGGAGTTAAGGCAGCTGGTGGAGCTCGTTCATATGCGGATGCTGTTGCTTTTGTGGAAGCAGGCGCTACTCGTATCGGAACATCAGCTGGTGTGACCATTTTAAAAGGAGAACTAGCATATGGCGACTACTGAGTTGATTGAACTAGCAATTGAAACCAGCAAGTATGCCTATGTCCCCTATTCTCACTTTCCCATCGGAGCTGTTTTAGTTGCCAAGGACGGTAGCATTTATACGGGTGTTAATATCGAGAATGCTAGTTATCCCTTGACTAATTGTGGAGAACGTACTGCTATTTTTAAAGCAGTTTCGGAGGGGCAACGGGAATTTTCAGAGTTGATTGTCTACGGACAAACTGAAAAACCCATCTCGCCATGTGGTGCTTGTCGCCAGGTCATGGTTGAGTTTTTTGAACAAGATCTAAAGGTGACACTTGTCGCTAAAGATAAATCGACGGTCGAGATGACGGTCGGGGAGTTACTTCCATACTCATTTACAGACTTAAATTAGTCTGAGCTACTCTTCGAGTGGCTGTGGTCTACGTGACCAAACGATCTATACTTGCAACATCGTTGCACATCTTATTTAGGAGGTTCAGTAATGAACAAGAAACAATGGCTAGGCCTTGGTCTAGTTGCAGTGGCAGCAGTTGGACTTGCTGCATGTGGTAACCGCTCTTCTCGTAACGCAGCTTCATCTTCATCTGAAATGAAGACGAAAGCAGCGATCGTAACAGATACTGGTGGTGTTGATGATAAATCATTTAACCAATCAGCTTGGGAAGGTTTGCAAGACTGGGGTAAAGAACACAATCTTTCTAAAGATAAAGGCTTTACTTATTTCCAATCAACAAGTGAAGCAGACTATGCTAACAACTTGCAACAAGCGGCTGGAAGTTACAACCTGATCTTCGGTGTTGGTTTTGCACTTCACAATGCAGTTGAAGAGGCAGCAAAAGACCACTCTGACTTAAACTATGTCTTGATTGATGATGTGATCAAAGATCAAAAGAATGTTGCGAGCGTAACATTTGCTGATAACGAAGCAGCTTACCTTGCTGGTGTTGCAGCAGCTAAAACAACTAAAACAAAACAAGTTGGTTTTGTAGGTGGTATCGAATCTGAAGTTATTTCACGTTTCGCTGCTGGATTTAAGGCTGGTGTTGCCTCAGTAGACCCATCTATCAAAGTACAAGTTGACTACGCTGGTTCATTTGGTGATGCTGCCAAAGGTAAAACAATTGCAGCAGCTCAATACGCTGCAGGTGCAGACGTTGTCTACCAAGCAGCTGGTGGTACAGGTGCTGGTGTCTTTGCTGAAGCAAAATCTTTGAACGAAAGCAAAAATGAAAACGAAAAAGTTTGGGTTATTGGTGTAGACCGTGACCAAGCAGCAGAAGGTAAATACACTTCTAAAGATGGTAAAGAATCAAACTTCGTTCTTGTATCTACATTGAAACAAGTTGGTACAACTGTAAAAGATATTGCCAACAAAACAGAAAAAGGTGAATTCCCTGGTGGACAAGTTATCGTCTACTCATTGAAAGATAAAGGGGTTGACTTGGCAGTAACAAACCTTTCAGAAGAAGGTAAAAAGGCTGTCGAAGATGCAAAAGCTAAAATCCTTGACGGAAGTGTAAAAGTTCCTGAAAAATAATGAATAAAAGTCATTTCTTAGGAAGCGGCCATCGGTCGCTTCTTTAAGAATTGAGGCAATTTTTGTCTCAATAGAGCTTGTTAATGTGATTAGCAGGTTTTATTGAAATAAAATAAACCTCTGAAAGGAAGAGCATATGGCACACGAAAATGTCATTGAGATGCGGGATATTACCAAGGTGTTTGGTGAATTTGTAGCAAACGACAAGATCAACTTGCAACTGCGAAAAGGTGAAATCCATGCACTTTTAGGAGAAAATGGAGCGGGTAAATCCACTCTGATGAATATGCTGGCAGGACTTCTTGAGCCAACTAGTGGTGAAATTGCGGTGAATGGTCAAGTTGTCAAACTAGATTCCCCTTCTAAAGCTGCTAGTCTAGGAATTGGGATGGTTCACCAACATTTTATGTTGGTTGAAGCTTTTACAGTAGCTGAAAATATCATTTTGGGGAGTGAAATCACTAAAAATGGTGTGCTAGATATAGCTGAAGCTACTAAAGAAATCAAGGCTCTTTCTGAACGTTATGGTTTGGCAGTGGATCCTGCTGCTAAGGTGGCGGACATTTCCGTTGGTGCCCAACAACGTGTAGAAATTTTGAAAACACTTTACCGTGGTGCTGATATCCTTATCTTTGACGAACCTACAGCTGTATTGACTCCTTCAGAGATTGACGAGTTGATGGCTATCATGAAAAACCTTGTCAAAGAAGGAAAATCCATTATTTTGATTACCCATAAACTGGATGAAATTCGTGCGGTATCTAATCGAGTGACAGTTATCCGTCGTGGGAAATCAATCCAGACGGTTGAGATTGCTGGAGCTACCAATGCCGATTTGGCAGAAATGATGGTAGGGCGCTCTGTCTCCTTCAAAACGGAGAAACAGGCACCACAACCAAAAGAAGTGGTCTTGTCTATCAAGGACTTGGTTGTTAATGAAAACCGTGGTGTTCCAGCTGTGAAGAATCTTTCTTTGGATGTTCGTGCTGGTGAGATTGTTGGTATTGCAGGTATTGATGGCAATGGTCAATCTGAACTCATTCAAGCCATTACAGGTCTTCGTAAGGTTGAGTCTGGTAGTATTGAATTAAAAGGCAAATCAATCGTGGGGATGCATCCTCGACAAATTACAGAACTAAGCGTGGGGCATGTTCCTGAGGATCGTCACCGTGATGGCTTGATTTTGGAGATGATGATTTCAGAAAATATCGCTCTTCAAACCTACTACAAAGAACCACTCAGCAAGAATGGTATCTTGAACTATGCCAATATCACTTCACATGCTAAGAAATTAATGGAGGAATTTGACGTCCGTGCGGCAAGCGAATTTGTTCCAGCAGCAGCTCTTTCAGGAGGAAATCAACAAAAAGCGATTATTGCTCGTGAGATTGATCGTGATCCTGAACTCCTTATCGTCAGCCAGCCAACTCGTGGTTTGGACGTTGGTGCCATTGAGTACATTCACAAACGCTTGATTGAGGAACGTGATAATGGCAAGGCTGTTCTCGTTGTCAGTTTTGAATTGGATGAGATTTTAAATGTCTCAGACCGTATTGCTGTTATCCATGATGGTAAGATTCAAGGTATTGTATCGCCAGAAACGACTAACAAACAAGAACTTGGTGTCTTGATGGCTGGTGGAAACTTGGGAAAGGAGAAGAGTGATGTCTAAAAAATTACAACAAATTTCGGTTCCCTTGATTTCCGTATTCTTAGGAATCTTGCTCGGAGCCATTGTCATGTGGATTTTCGGCTACGATGCTATCTGGGGGTATGAGGAGTTGTTTTATACAGCTTTTGGTAGCCTTCGTGGGATTGGGGAAATTTTTCGTGCCATGGGGCCTCTAGTCTTGATTGGTCTTGGTTTTGCTGTTGCTAGTCGGGCAGGTTTCTTTAACGTTGGACTTCCTGGTCAAGCACTTGCAGGCTGGATTCTCAGTGGTTGGTTTGCCTTGTCAAATCCAGATATGCCTCGTCTCGTGTTGATTCCATTAACAGTGATTATTGCTTTGATCGCAGGTGGAATTGTTGGTGCGATTCCAGGTATCCTCAGAGCCTATCTCGGTACGTCAGAGGTTATCGTGACCATCATGATGAACTACATTGTATTGTATGTGGGAAATGCCTTTATTCATGCCTTTCCTAAAGATATTATGCAAAGTACAGATTCAACGATTCGTGTTAGTGCCAATGCTACATACCAGACACCATGGTTATCAGAGTTGACTGGAAATTCCCGTATGAATATCGGAATCTTCTTTGCAATCATTGCTGTTGGCGTGATTTGGTTCTTGCTCAAGAAAACGACTCTCGGTTTTGAAATTCGTGCAGTTGGTCTTAATCCCCATGCTTCGGAGTACGCTGGTATTTCAGCAAAACGTACAATCATCCTATCAATGATTATCTCTGGTGCTTTGGCTGGTCTTGGTGGAGCGGTAGAAGGTCTTGGAACTTTCCAAAACGTTTACGTTCAGGGATCATCATTGGCTATCGGATTTAACGGGATGGCAGTTAGTTTGCTTGCTGGAAATTCACCAATTGGAATCCTCTTTGCAGCCTTCTTATTTGGTGTTCTGCAAGTTGGTGCGCCGGGTATGAACGCTGCGCAAGTTCCGTCTGAGCTTGTTAGCATTGTAACAGCGTCTATTATCTTCTTTGTCAGCGTTCACTATATTATTGAACGCTTTGTCAAACCGAAAAAACAAGTTAAAGGAGGTAAGTAAGGATGTCTATTACAACATTACTCACCCTCTTGGTCTCTTCTATGCTGATTTACTCAGCACCACTTATTTTTACGAGTATCGGAGGAGTTTTCTCTGAACGTGGTGGTGTCGTTAACGTCGGTCTTGAAGGAATTATGGTTATGGGAGCCTTTTCTGGGGTTGTCTTTAACCTTGAGTTTGCAGAACAACTTGGAGCAGCGACTCCTTGGATTTCCTTGTTAGTTGCTGGTATCGTGGGAGCTATTTTCTCCCTCATCCATGCAGTCGCTACAGTTCATTTCCGTGCAGACCATGTTGTCAGTGGTACAGTATTGAACTTGATGGCTCCTGCCCTAGCGGTTTTCTTGGTTAAAGTTCTTTATAACAAAGGACAAACGGATAACTTAAGCCAGACTTTTGGACGTTTTGATTTCCCAGTTTTGGCTGATATCCCTGTGATTGGAGATATCTTCTTCAAGTCAACAAGTTTGCTAGGTTATATCGCGATTGCCTTCTCTTTCCTTGCATGGTTTATTCTCTTTAAGACACGTTTTGGTCTTCGCCTTCGCTCTGTTGGTGAACACCCTCAGGCAGCGGATACCTTGGGGATCAACGTCTACAAGATGCGATATCTTGGAGTTATTATTTCAGGATTCCTAGGTGGAATTGGGGGAGCGATTTATGCTCAATCAATCTCAGTTAACTTCTCAGTGACGACTATTGTCGGTCCTGGATTTATCGCCCTTGCTGCAATGATCTTTGGTAAATGGAATCCAATCGGTGCTATGCTTTCTAGTCTCTTCTTCGGACTTTCACAAAGTTTGGCAGTTATCGGTTCTCAATTACCTTTCCTACAAGGAGTGCCTGCAGTTTACCTTCAAATCGCGCCTTATGTCTTGACCATTCTTGTCTTGGCAGCCTTCTTTGGAAAAGCAGTTGCACCAAAAGCAGACGGTATCAACTATATCAAGTCAAAATAAGCATACAAAAAAACGTCAGTTTCAAACTGGCGTTTTCTATTTTTAAAATTTTAGTTTTAAAACATATGATAATAAATTTATAGCGAATAAGTAACTCTTAAATTTTAAGTTCTAATTAAACTTAATTTTCAATTTTTAGTATTCTAAAAATTTTAGGTAACATTATAATTATATATATTAAAAGGGTTCCTCCCCCGAATATGAATATCACCCCTCCATTCACTTCTTTTTGAAAAAGATAAGTGAATACTATGGTACCTATCGGCATGATAGATGTATTCAGTGTAAATAAAGTACTCATTACTCTGCCTAAAAATTTTGTTTCGATGGTACTTTGAAGGTAAGTCATCACAATAATATTTAAAACAACAAGAGTAAACGCAATGATTCCCATAAATATACTACCAAGAAAAGAAATAATAATTTGAGAGTTAGTTGATGCAAATGTGATGCCTAAACCAATAATAGCCATAGTTAAGAGAACAAGTGGCATGGTTATCTTACTCGAGAGTAAGATGTTGTTTTCTTTCTTATCTGGCAATAGTGACATTGAAATACTGGCTAAAAGCATTCCTACTGCTGCCATAGTTTCAAGCATTCCTACTGTCGAGTTACCTAACAGAAGTTGTTCTTTTACTACAAATGGCACCCCAATACTGATAGATGTGTAGAAAAAATTGAGGATAACACTTACAAGAATAATGTATTTTACAATTTGATTTTCTTTAAGAAATTGAATGATTCCTTTGACTCCATGCAGAGGATTTTCACAATTCGTAGCCTTGTTCTCTTTCTCGTTATATTCATAGTAAAATTTCATACTAAGTAGAACTCCTAAAGAGAGGAGGTTTGCAAAGATTTCAATTAGAATAAAACCTGCAAAACCTAACCAACCATAAAAAATGACTCCAATAGCTGGAGAAAGCATGGTTGCAATTGCAATGGCAGTCTGTGTAACAGAACTTAATCTTTGAATTTTTTTATCATTTACTAATTCATGAATTGAGGCTGAATAACAAGTATCACTTATATTGACTGTAATAGAGTGAAGTATTACAAACGGAATTACTAGGTATAAGATACTCGAAGAATCCATAAG